>MUIA01000174.1 GCA_002084115.1 Oceanospirillales bacterium LUC14_002_19_P2
TTGGAAACCCTCTCCCTGAAACTGAAGGTCAATCATTTTCAGCTCAGGGCGAAGATTTACATGACCGCTCTGCGGGCATCATTCGAGCAGCTAAGGTTATTCGTTACTGCGTAACTTGAGAGACTAAGATGCCCACCCGGTCAACGGTTGACCTGACACCACTGACCGCTGTCGATCGTGACGTATGTGCCACACTTCAGACGCAACTGCTTCAGGGCAGCGACAAAAATGCTCGCCTTATGCAACAGGCCGACAATGCCTTCTGCTGCGTCTGTCTTGACAGGGATCAGGCTACCGATCCCAAGGATGCCAATCCCGACCCTTCTGCCCACCAATTCTTGGCCGGTAATGGCAACGATCGCTGGTTTGACAAAACAGTGCAACTTATCATGCAAACCGATGGCAAAATCGGCGCCGTCCTTGAACACACACCGGCCGATGCCAATGCTCATATCCCTCTTTTCAATCACAACAACGAAAACCTAAGCACTAAAGCACCAAACGACGGCGATCTGGAACCCACCCCGCAGAAGCTGGACTGGGATATCAATCCGTCACTCAAGACAGTGATTGAGGCACAGCGTTCAGGCTTTAAAGAAACCATCAAAAAGACGCATCTTAAGGAAATAAACATCCCTGACATTGGACGCAGCGCTCTGAAAGACCATTACAAAATCAGTCCGGATGCTTTCTACCAGGTAGCCATTCAGGTAGCAGCCTGGCGTGTCTGGAAATCCATGGTGCCAACCTATGAAGCGGTCGCTATGCGTCACCGTCACCTTGGTCGTACCGAATGCCTGCGAAGCTGGTCACCCGAAGCGATAGTTCTGGCTGATGGATTAAACGATCCGCAAGCCACCCAGGAACAAAAACAAACGCTGCTGAGAAAGGCCGCTGAAAAACACAGCCAAAAAATAGCAGCCTGCAAGTCATGTAAGGGGATTGTCCGACACCTGTTCGCACTGCGGAAAATCTGGGAAAAATTTGGCCAGGAACTCGGTATTTCTGAAAAGCCCAGACTGTTTGAAAATCCCTTGTTCAAGGCGTTGATCACTACCAATACCCTGTCAACGTCCTGCGTGGTATCTCCGTCTATCCAGCGCTTACTGTTTGGTCCCGTCGAAAACGATGGACTCGGAATTGCCTACAACCCTGACAATGATGCGTTCCGCTCTACGATCAGTTATAACGAGGATAACAAGGCGAGAGCGGCGGAATTCGAGCAGACTCTCACGGAAGTTTTTGCTGAGCTAAAAGCACTGAAACCTATTCCCAGAAGTGCTTAGCAATAGCCTGCTCACTTGTCCAACAGGCAAGCCTACCGACCACTGGCGTTTTTCATTCAAAACCTTATAATTTCGCGGCTGGAAAATCACCTGCCTGTAGACAGTTCAACTCTGGCAGGGTAAACCGCAACCCCCATAAGCATATAACCAAATATGCTTGACCAGATAACCAACCGCTATTGTATGGAATAACGCCCTGCCGGATAATAGACCGCCTCAGGCGCGGGTCGCCATATAATAAAGTGCACTGTTACCAGGAGCCGCGTCGTCAGTTCCTGCGACGTCAAGGTAAACAGTGCTTGTCGCAGCCCGGTGAGATACCGGCTGCCTTGCAGCTATCGGTGAGAGTCATGACCGAAACCCTGACCCAGCTGGCGCTTATTTTGTTGAGCGCAATACTGGTCAACAACTTTGTCCTTGTGCAGTTTCTCGGGCTGTGTCCGTTTATGGGGGTTTCCAACAAGCTGGAAACAGCCATGGGTATGTCCATGGCGACCACCTTTGTGCTTACCCTGGCGTCTATCTGCAGCTACATCACCTACGAATACATCCTGATTCCACTGGGACTGGAGTTCCTGAAGCCCCTGTCGTTCATTCTGGTCATTGCCGTCGTCGTGCAATTTACCGAGATGGTGGTACGAAAGGTCAGTCCACTCCTCTACCGTGTGCTGGGTGTGTTCCTGCCGCTTATCACCAGTAACTGCGCCGTGCTCGGTGTCGCCCTGTTGAACAGCAACCGTATGCACAGCAGTTTTGTGGATTCGGCCACCTACGGTTTCGGTGCAGCCATCGGTTTCTCACTGGTACTGGTTTTGTTTGCTGCCATGCGTGAACGGATCGCCGTGGCTGACGTACCGGTTCCCTTCCGCGGCGCAGCCATCGGTATGATTACCGCCGGCCTGATGTCCCTGGCCTTCATGGGCTTTACCGGCCTGATCAAGCTGTAAGGGGGCGTTGTTGGACATCATCATTACCGCGATTCTCGCCCTGCTGGTTCTGACCCTGGTTTTTGGTGCCCTGTTAGGATTTGCGTCAGAAAAATTCAAGGTGGAAGGCGACCCGATCGTCGACCAGATCAACGAACTGCTACCGCAAACCCAGTGTGGTCAGTGTGGTCATCCCGGCTGCCGCCCCTATGCAGAGGCCATTGCCAACGGCGAGGCAATTAATCATTGCCCGCCGGGTGGTCAAAGCACCATTAACGCACTGGCTGACTTGCTGGATGTTGAGGCTACTCCGCTGGATGGCGAACACGGCATCGAAAAACCACCCATGGTCGCCTATATCCGGGAAGACGAATGCATAGGTTGCACCAAGTGCATCCAGGCCTGCCCCGTGGACGCAATTCTTGGCGCTGCGAAGCAAATGCACACGGTTATCGTCAATGAGTGCACCGGGTGTGACCTCTGTGTCGAGCCCTGCCCCGTAGACTGTATCGATATGGTACCGCTTGAAGTGACAACAAAAAGCTGGGCATGGAGCCTGCCCGTTCCACCGGAACAACTGATCGCCACTGACCGCCGGCCCGCGTCCGGACCGGGGGATCAGGCTGCATGAGTAATCTGATCACTATTCACGAATTCCCGGGTGGCGTTCACCCACCGGAAAACAAGCAGCAATCAACCCGGACAGCCATCGCTACACCACCGCTGTCTGCAGAGTATGTGCTGCCCTTGAACCAGCACTCCGGCTCACCGGCCCAGGCGCTGGTCAAGGTCGGTGACAGTGTCTTGAAAGGGCAGTTGCTGGCCCGTGCCAGCGGTTTTGTCAGCGCACCGGTACATGCACCGACGTCTGGCACCATCACAGCAATTGAATCCCGTAAAGTTCCCCATCCCTCCGGGCTGACCGAAACCTGTATCGTGCTGGCCAGTGATGGTGAGGACCGCTGGTGCGAACTCTTTCCGGAACCGGACTATACGACGATTGATCATCAGGCGCTGATTCGACGCATCTACGATGCCGGTATTGTCGGGTTGGGTGGCGCCGGCTTCCCTGCCGCCGTCAAAATGGCGTCCCGGAATGAAGACAAGATTCATACCCTGGTCGTCAACGGCGCCGAGTGTGAACCCTATATCACCGCGGATGACATGCTGATGCGTGAACATGCCGATCGCATTGTCAGCGGTATTGATATCCTCTGTCACCTGCTGCATCCGGAGCAGGTTCTCATTGGTATTGAGGATAATAAACCTGAGGCAGCCAAAACGATGGAGCGTGCCTGCCATGATCGCGCTTACCAGGTGGTTACCGTACCGACCAAATACCCGTCCGGCGACGCACAACGCCTGATTTACCTGCTGACAGGGCGGGAAGTGCCCAGCGATGCGCGCTCGGTCGATATCGGCATACTCTGCTACAACACCGGAACGATCGCTGCGATCCATGATGCCATCATCCTGGGCAGACCATTGATCTCGCGCATCACCACCCTGACAGGAGATGCACTGGCGCAACCACAAAACGTTGAAGCACGCATCGGCACCCCGGCGAAGGATCTATTAGCCTTTGCCGGTCTCAAGCAGAACGAGATGAACAACCTGATCCTGGGTGGTCCCATGATGGGATTCACCCTGGACAGTACCGATATCCCGGTCATCAAAACCACCAACTGCCTGATGGCCGGTACAGCCGAGGAGTTCCCAACAGCGCCCCCTGCTCGCGCGTGCATTCGCTGTGGTGACTGTGCCGTCGCCTGCCCGGTTTCCCTGTTGCCACAACAACTCTACTGGCATGCCAAAGCTGCCAACAACGACCAGCTGCAACACCATAATCTGTTTGACTGCATAGAGTGTGGCGCCTGTTCCTATGTCTGCCCCAGCACAATTCCGCTGGTGCAGTATTTCCGTGCCGGCAAGGACCAGATCCGGTTACAACAGGCAAAACACGAAAAGGCCGAACAATCCAAGCGCCGCTTTGAGAACCGTCAGCAACGGCTGGAACGTATAGCGGCAGAAAAAGAAGCGAAACGTAAAGCCAACGCTGAGCGCGCCGCCCAGCTCAAGGCAGCACGGGAAGCCGAGAAATCAGCTCCGGCCAAACCGTCTGAAACCACAATTGATGCGGGTAAACAGGATGCTATCCAAGCCGCGATTGAACGGGCAAAAGCGCGCAAGCAGGCGGCTGCCGGACAACCCGCGAGCGAGCCTGTACGCAAGGCGCGTCCAACACTGAACCCCAAGCAGAAAGAGCTGAAGATACAGCTCTCGATGATCAATGCTCAACTGAAGAAAACTGAGCGAACCCTCGCTCAGCTGGAAGACAGCGAGCCGGAAACAACCGCTAAACTTCGTGCAGATATTGATCGCCTGCGTGAACAACAGGCACAACTGCAGCAGGATTTTGATCGTGCGGGTGACACCAACGAATCGGCAATCACATCAGACGCACAACCACCTGCAGAGAAAGCGTCCAAACCGCCCCTTAGTGACGACCAGAAGAAGCTGAAAATTGAACTGGCTATGGCCCGCGCCGAACTCCGCAAGGCCGAGCGCTCCCTGGCGGAAGCACTGGAAATTGACAATGATCAGACCGAGGCGCTCAAGCTGAAAGTCGAACACTGTCGCCAGATACTGGCAGAACGTGAACAAGCACTGGCTCAACCTGCTACCAGCGAGACTACAGCTCCTGCTGATGAGAAGCCTGCCAAGCCAAAACGCGCCCCGTTAAGTGATGCCGCCAAGAAGCATAAAATCGAGAGCGCCATGGCCTGGGCCAAGGTCAAGAAAGCCCGGCGTGCGCTGGAGAATGCTTCCGATGATGATAGAGCAGCCCTGGAACAGGCACTGAAGACAGCAGTATCCGAGGCACAACAGGCGGATGCAGCACTGTCAGCCTGCCTTGAGCAGGAAGCCGCGCAAAAGGCATCCACGAACGAGCTGCCGAAGGAATAATTATGGCGCTGATACGACAAACGTCACCCCATACCCTCGGCGCCAACCAGACGCCCAGGGTCATGCAATGGGTACTGGCTGCAAGCCTGCCCGGCCTGTTTGCCCTGACCTTTTTCTTTGGCTGGGGCACATTGATCAATGTTGTCTGGTGTTCTCTGGTTGCCTTGGCGACAGAAGCGGCAATACTCGCCCTTCGCAAACGTCCACTGTCGTTCTACTTGAAAGACGGCTCTGCCCTGGTAACAGCCCTGCTGCTGGGACTGGCCCTGCCCCCCTTCTCCCCCTGGTGGCTTACCCTGACCGGAACGGTGTTTGCTATCGCGATCGGCAAGCAACTCTATGGCGGCATGGGGTATAACCCGTTCAATCCCGCCATGCTGGGCTATGTACTGCTGCTGATTTCCTTTCCTCAGGAGATGACGAGCTGGGCACCGCCGGTGGGCATTGAGGGCCACCCTGCTATAACCGGTTTAGGCGAAGCATTCCGCGCGATTTTCACACCTGGCAACAGTCGCCTGGCGGTTGATGGCTGGACGCTGGCCACGGCCCTGGACATCGTCCGGGAAAACCGCTCATTGACGATGCCGGAACTGTGGGAAAGCACACCACAACTGACAGGCATGAGCAGCATCGGCTGGTTTTGGGTTAATCTGGCCTTCCTGATCGGCGGTCTGGTGCTGCTATACCGGAAAGTCATCACCTGGCATGCACCGCTCGGCATGCTGGTCGGCCTATTCGTCATGTCCCTGGTGTTCTGGGGTGGTTCCGGCTCCGAGTCTAACGGTTCCCCCTGGTTTCACCTCTTTTCCGGGGCCTCCATGCTGGGCGCCTTTTTTATCATTACCGACCCTGTCAGCGGCGCGACCTCCGCCAGGGGACGTTTTATTTTCGGCTTAGGCGTTGGATTGATCACGTACATCATCCGTGCCTGGGGCGGCTACCCTGACGGTGTCGCTTTTGCCACGCTGTTGATGAACATGGCAGCACCCACCATTGACTACTACACCCAGCCCCGTACCTACGGACATAAAAAACCGAAACGGGGACTGGCAAAGTCTGAATAACCATGACGGCACTCTTTCGAACCATCAGTAAAAACAGTCTGACCCTTGGGCTATTTGCGGTATTGACCACGGGCCTCGTGGCCTTGACCTGGTACACGACACGTGACCAGATTGCCAGCCAAGTGCGCGCCAGCGAAGAAAAGGCGCTGCACGAGGTACTTCCACCGAATGCATTTGACAACAGTCTGCTGGATACCCGCGTAAAACTGCCGGAACCTGAGCGCCTTGGCCCTTATGTTCAGCACCCTGAAGCCTACGTCGCGTTCCTGAAGGACAAACCAACGGCTATCATCCTGCCAGTGGTCGCACCGGACGGTTACAGTGGCCGCATTTCCCTGCTGGTCGGTATTTACGCCGACGGACGGATATCTGGCGTTCGGGTCATTACCCACAAGGAAACCCCTGGACTGGGCGACAGCATTGACACCCGCATCTCCGACTGGATTCTGGGCTTTAATGGCAAGTCCATAAATAATCCTGCCGGAGAAGGCTGGGCCGTGCGCAAGGATGGCGGCGAGTTTGACCAGTTTACCGGTGCAACCATCACCCCTCGCGCGGTCGTTGCCGCGGTACGCAGCAGTCTGGACTATTTTGTGCAATACCATAGCGCCCTGTTCACCAACGGGCTTCAACGCCTTAAGGAGTCACCCCATGGCCAGCACTGATCCACGCCATATCGCTCTGGAAGGCCTGTGGAAAAACAACCCGGCACTGGTGCAGCTGCTGGGCCTGTGCCCGCTGCTCGGCGTTTCCAACAGTGTGGTGAATGCACTGGGGCTTGGTATCGCGACCATTGCAGTTCTGACCTTTTCCAACATCGCGGTCTCCCTGTTCAGACGACAGATGACAGAAGCGATCCGTCTACCGGTTTTCGTAATGGTCATCGCCTCACTGACCACCTGCGTTGAACTCCTGATGCAGGCCTACACCTATGAGCTGTACACGATTCTGGGGATTTTTATCCCGCTGATTGTGACGAACTGCATTATTCTTGGCCGTGCCGATGCCTATGCGTCAAAACATGCTATCGCACCGGCAGCACTCGACGGTTTCATGATGGGTACCGGGTTTACCCTGGTGCTGGTCTTGCTAGGTGGTTTAAGGGAGTTCGTAGGACAGGGCACACTCTTTGCCAATATGCACCTGCTGTTTGGACCGGTTGCTGAAAACTGGCAAATAACCGTGATATCCGATTACAAGAAATTTCTGTTTGCGATCCTGCCACCCGGTGCATTCGTTTTCATGGGTTTTCTGATTGCACTGAAAAATGTACTTGATGCAAAGGTGCAAGCTCACCAAACAAGTAAACAGCGGCAACCTGTGACAGGGAGCAAAAGAGTGCGGGTTACAGGTACGATCCAGTAAACTGCGTGAGTAACGATCTGATCAGCGCGCATGACTGATCGCTTGACAAGTAAGCGATCAGTCAGCTTTTTTACGGATTCTGTGCATAAAATTGTCGGATACGCGCCGCTGATGAAGGTATCGTTTCAAATCCTTCTCTAGCCGCATCCGCATCAGTTAAATGGTCCGTATTATCAATTGCATCATCGACTTCTTCTGAATCAGACATATATCGTTGAGGTCGGGGCCTAAATCGTGTTATGTCGCTATCCGTAGGATCAACCTGAAACGCTTGGCCAGTCTCCTGCTTATAATCCGCAAGTAGTGTACGCAATCTTTCCGTATACCCCTCCAGGCGCCTATTCCTTGCATCTTCAGCCATTTCAGAGCGACACCTATAGTAGTTTTGATCGAGACCAGCAAGCGGATTCGAGTTGTATAAACAATCATCCCATTTACGTAGACAAATCCAGCAAAAATCTGCCGTACATAATCTACACTCCACATGATTACAGCCGCCGGCACGATGAAGTATACCGTCGCAGGTATTCCCCGGACACAATCTATACTTCTCGGGGTTATCAATAACGCCCCGTAACCTGTTGATCTCTCCTTCAAGTATCAGTTTTCTGCTGAGAGGGCAATTATGATTTGGCTGCCAGATTTCGCTACATCTCACACAAAGCTCCCTTGGCTCCTCGTCAGAATGAGGCTGCATACACGTCACAACAGAGCCAATAGGATTTTCCACTATCATGTGAGTTTGACAGTCAGGACACTGGAGAACACTGACATTCGCGCCTGTGTCTATCGATCTCAGCGTGAAGCCAAAGAGGGCACTTTTATTCTCCTCAGTCAAATAGCGTTCATAATCCTGCATATCAATACGTCCATCACAGTATGGACACCACACCGTATTGTTATGATTTACAAAATCTTGGAAATGCTCCTCTACCAACCAAGCTGAAGCATTATTATTCAAACAGGGTACACAGTAGAATTTCGGCTCTTCTGATCCCTCGCTACAACAAGGCAGAGGCAGCTCCGGAAATGCTACAGGAGATTGTTCCGGATGATCGGGGTCTGGCTGATCATCCGTGCCGCAAGACATACACACTCGTGGAGCTCGTACTGCGGCTTCAGTGCTTGGCGCAGCGGTCTCCACTGTCGGTTCGGTTTCACGGGGTTCAGCGTCTCCACCTGCCGGTATCGATGATGATCGATGGGCAGTTGCCGGGTTCAGTTCACGGGCCATACTCAAAGACAGCATCATGTCATAGGCAATAGACTGCCGCGTTGCCCCCCTAGCGATATAAGACTGACTCAGGCTTGCAAACGGACTACGCTTCTCATCAGCCATGGAAGATTCCTCAAGGTCTCTATCTGGGGGTACCTCCCCTTCCTGCCAATCACTAGGATAAATGGCATCAGCCGAATCTGGATAAATGACCCCCAGCGCATATGCTCTTGCTAAGTGCTTATTCTGTTGATGATAGAAAGCACGCTTCAATATTGTGTATGCCCTATCACCCGTCCGATAACGCTGACAATAGCCCATTGCTTCGTTAAATTTACGGTTAACCAACAACCGCGCCAAATGAACCCCTTGCGATACGTCTTCCTCATCCCCCGGCGGCTGTATAGACCTTAAGCTCGCCTCAGCAGAATTTCCCTGTGAACCTTCTCGCAGCGTTGTCACAATACGCGTTAGATCACGCGGCCGCAAATTGAGCGCTTGTCGATATATTAATTCGGGGCCTCGGTCTAATTCAGGGCCATGACCTCTTTCCTCCGGAGCGCGTACTCTTGGCCGGGCTCCTCCCCAGTCATCTCTCGTAGCCTCTTGCCTACCACCTTCAGCAGCAGCTTGAGCTTCATTATCCTGCAGGCTTTCTTCACTGATGGATGAATCTGCACTACGACTTCTTCGCCTCACTCTCTCTGGTAGCGTATGGTCTTGAAAACCTAACTCGGCCAAATAGGCTACGGCATAGGCCTGTAAAAAGTCCCGGTCATCGCTTCGAGCAGTGCTGAGTAATTGTGACATTTTTATTAAGATATCTTGAGAATCCTCTGTTTCGTCTACCAAGACCGTATCGGCAGTATCGTACGTTATCCCCTCAAGACCAGACCTTGAGAACAACAGATTCGCACGATTCCAATCAGAGTCCCTAATTGCTTGCGCTAAAGCCACTCTGGCTTCATGCCCACTTAATCTGCGATCGGCATCTCTAATACCAACCGCCTCCCCGTGGGCAACTTCCTTGGCGTCCAGAAAGGCCCTCACCTCATCAGGAGCAGTGTAACCTGTTGCACCGAGTAATGAATCCCTGTCTGTGCCAGGCAAGGAGGCTTCATCAACACCTGAGGCGGGACGTCGAGAGATAACAGTATGCCGGCTGGAAGCGGCAGTATGTATTGAGCCTGTTTCATCCTGGTCTGTAGCATCACCTTCCGAATCATCTTCAAACTGTGCGTCTAGATAATCATAGGCTTCCCGTTCTATTTGCCCATGATCACCACCCACTATGGCTGTATAAAGCCCATTATCAGGAGTCTGATGTTCATAATCTTGAACATCACGCCTGGCCAAAATTTGATTCGCTTCCTCCACTGTTATGTTCGGATTCTGTAACGCGCGTTTTGCAAGTACAACAACCGCGTCCCTTTCGTCCAACACTTCAGCCTCAAGAAGCAGTTGGTCTATATCACCACGAGAGATTGCTGGCGCAGCAGGGATAAGCGGGGCAGCATGTTGCTGAACCGTGACTTGCCGATTACGACACGGGATACAGCAACATAAATTGTCCCAGAGTGCCTTAAAACAGTTGGCAATGCCGCGGCAAATTGCTTTGCAACATCTGATCAAACAATTCTGTTGTTGAGGCGGTTGTTGCCCCTGTAGTGTTTGAACCTGCGGATTAATTGTTATTGCCATTACTAATAATTCCTTTTTATCCAGAGACTAAGTCGAAAGCGAAGTAACAACTTTTCATTAACAACACCACAAATATCCTCTGAAACCACTGAGCAACATGTCAGAATAGCTAACAATAAAAATTAATACTTAAATATCAATACGTTAAAAAACGCCAATTGCATATTAATTGCCCCATGGCTTATACCAACCTCTTTAAGGGGACATATATGAGATATGGTTAGAGCACAATCTCATCAAACTTTAGTCGTATCACCTGTTTCAGACATTGACTACTCTGATAAATTCCACAGGGTAAGCTCATCGCCAAAGAGAAACGCCAATATCTCTTAAGCCGGACCCCAAGCAACGGCCATACACTTCGCCTTCCACCACAAATCTGCGACAAATGCCTAATTACATAGGGATTGATTTCATACCATCATTGGACCCAGGTACACGCCTGCACCACAGGGTGATAACCAAAACACAATCCGTACAGTATCGGAGCACCAAGGTTCATGATCTACGTACAACCCGGCCATGAAGACGCACTGGCTCACTTCAAGCCCCGCTAGGACAACTTTATCGGGGGCGAGTGGGTAGCACCGCTCGAAGGCCGCTACTTCAGCAACCACTCCCCACTGACCGGCGAGCACATTTGTGAAGTTGCCCGTTCCAGCGCCGCCGACGTCGAACTGGCACTGGACCACGCCCACAAGGCCCGCGCCAGCTGGGCGAAAACCTCCACCACCGAACGTTCCAACATCCTGCTGCGCATTGCCGACCGTCTTGAGCAGAACCTGGAAATGCTGGCCGTGGCCGAAACCTGGGAAAACGGCAAACCGATCCGTGAAACCCTGAACGCTGACTTGCCCCTGGTGGTTGACCATTTCCGTTATTTCGCTGGCTGTATCCGCGCCCAAGAAGGCACCATTGGCGAAATCGACGCCAATACCACCTCCTACCATTTCCATGAGCCGATCGGCGTTGTCGGCCAGATCATTCCCTGGAACTTCCCACTGCTGATGGCGGCATGGAAACTGGCACCTGCCCTGGCCGCGGGCTGCTGCGTGGTAATGAAGCCCGCCAGCCAGACACCAGCATCCATCCTGATGCTGGTCGACCTGATTGCTGACTTGCTGCCAGCCGGTGTTGTCAACGTGGTCAGCGGTTTCGGCGGCGAGGCCGGTGAAGTGCTGGCTACCAGCAAGCGTATCGCCAAGTTGGCCTTTACCGGTTCCACACCGGTGGGTTCCCACATGATGCACTGTGCGGCAGAATCCATTATTCCCTGCACCGTTGAGCTGGGCGGCAAATCCCCGAATGTCTTCTTCGCGGATATCCTCCAGCAGGAAGAGGACTATATCAGCAAGGCCGTCGAAGGCATGCTGATGGCGTTCCTGAATCAGGGAGAGATCTGCAGCTGTCCGTCCCGCGCGCTCGTGCAGGAATCCATGTACGACGAATTCATGGAAAAGGTGCTGGAACGCGCCCGCCAGATCCGCATGGGCAACCCGCTGGATACCGACACTATGATCGGCGCCCAGGCCAGCCAGAACCAGCTGGACAAGATCCTTGGCTACATGAAAATCGGCCAGGAAGAAGGCGCCACCTGCCTGCTGGGCGGTGATCGTGCCCAGTTGGATGGTGCTTTTGCAAACGGCTACTACGTCCAGCCAACCATCCTGAAGGGTAACAACGGCATGCGGATCTTCCAGGAGGAGATCTTCGGTCCTGTGTTGTCCGTTGCCACCTTCAAGGATGAGCAGGAAGCCCTCGCCATTGCCAACGATACCCAGTTCGGTCTTGGCGCCGGTGTCTGGACCCGCGACATGAACCGTGCCCAGCGCATGGGCCGTGGTATTGAAGCGGGCCGGGTCTGGATCAATTGCTATCACCTCTACCCGGCACATGCCGCCTTTGGCGGTTACAAGCAATCGGGTGTTGGTCGTGAAACCCATCGGATGATCCTGGATCACTACCAGCAGACCAAGAACATGCTGGTCAGCTACGATAGCTCCCCGCTCGGCTTCTTCTAAGCCCTGCCAAACCCGGCTGGTTACTCCAGCCGGGACTCTAGATGTCAGTAAAACTGACTACCGCCGACAGCACCCACATTCCATTGCCTGTCATGCTATGATGCCGCCGTTTGATGAGAAGCTAAGGCATCATAAATGAACAAGGAAAAACGCAGACTGATCTTTGAACGTCTACGTGAGAATAATCCACATCCTACCACCGAGCTGGAATACACGACGCCGTTTGAACTGCTGATCGCCGTGATCCTGTCGGCCCAGGCCACCGATGTAGGCGTTAACAAGGCAACCCGTAAACTCTATCCCGTGGCGAATACACCGGAAGCTATCTATGCCCTCGGGGTTGACGGTCTGAAGGAGTACATAAAAACCATTGGCCTGTTTAACAGCAAGGCAGAGAATGTCATCAAAACCTGCCGGATGTTGATCGACAAACATAACAGCGTCGTTCCGAATAACCGGGAGGACCTGGAAGCACTCCCGGGTGTTGGCCGCAAAACCGCCAATGTCATCCTCAATACCGCCTTTGGTCAGCCGGCCATGGCGGTGGATACCCATATATTCCGGGTTTCCAACCGCACGGGTATCGCACCGGGCAAAAATGTGCTGGACGTTGAAAAACGTTTGCTCCGACTGGTTCCAAAGGAATTCCTGATTGATGCACATCACTGGCTGATTCTGCATGGCCGTTACGTCTGCAAGGCCCGCAAGCCCCAGTGTGGTTCCTGCATCATTGAGGATCTGTGTGAATACCGGGACAAAACAGAATAATGGTGCATGGTTGGCTGCCGTCGTTTGGTAGCGCCACTGACCGGTTTGAAAGGAACGACAACACATAGGGCGGAAACATTCTGCTAAGATAGCGTCTCTTTAATAATGACAACAGTTTTACCGGAAGCATCAATGGAGTCACATTCGCCTACTGTCACACTCGCCTGTGACCTGATATCGCGCCCCTCAGTCACCCCAGACGACGCTGGCTGTCAGGATCTGCTGGCCGATCGTCTTGCCCCCCTTGGTTTTATGATTGAGCGACTGCGCTATGGCGACGTGGATAACATCTGGTTACGCCGCGGTAACCGTGGACCGGTACTGGCCTTTGCCGGCCATACCGATGTTGTACCAACAGGTCCCGAGGATCGCTGGGATTCACCGCCGTTTACGCCAACATTCAAAGACGGTTACCTGTACGGACGAGGGGCTGCCGACATGAAGGGCAGTCTGGCCGCCATGATCACCGCCATTGAGCGCTTCCTCGCCAAGCATCCTGGCCATAAAGGGTCGATTGCCCTGTTGATCACCAGCGACGAGGAAGGCCCGGCTGTTAATGGCACCCAGAAAGTCATGGAAACACTGGAAAGTCGTAACGAAAAAATTGACTGGTGCATTGTCGGTGAGCCCTCCAGCACGGAAAAAACGGGAGATGTCGTAAAAAATGGACGACGCGGCTCACTGACAGGCGAACTCACTGTCAAAGGTCATCAGGGTCACGTCGCCTATCCGCACCTGGTGGACAACCCGGTTCACCGTGCAACACCGGCGCTGACGGAACTGGCAGAATCAGTCTGGGATGAAGGTAACGATTTCTTCCCAGCCACCAGCTTCCAGATCTCAAATATTCATGCGGGCACGGGCGCCGGCAATGTCATCCCTGGCGAACTGGATGTGATGTTCAACTTCCGTTTTTCAACGGAACAGACTGATCAGCAGCTCAGGGAGCGCACTGATGCGATTCTTAAAAGTCATAATCTCGAATATGACCTGAACTGGACCCTGTTCGGCCAACCGTTCCTGACCTCCGAAGGGCCATTGATTGATGCCACAGTCGCGGCTATCCGCGATATCACCGGCATGGATACCCAGCTGCTGACCACGGGCGGCACCTCCGATGGCCGTTATATTGCCCCGACCGGCACCCAGGTGGTTGAGCTGGGCCCCTGCAATGCGACCATTCATCAGGTCAATGAGTGCGTCAAGACCGATGACCTGGATATTCTGAGCAACATCTACGAACAGATTCTGGTGAACCTGCTGACCTGATAGCCCTGTATTACCTGCCACCGGGGTCATGGATGATCCCGTTACAGAATTGCTGTCTGCCACCCTCCAAGCTCTGATACAATTTCAGCCTTTCATACATCCATCTCCGGTAAGCGGCCTTTCACCCTTACCCTCTCAGCCTGCAGTTAACCTCCAATGACATCAGTCTCCCAACCCCTCTTTACCCGAGACATACTTTGTTGCCCTGTTTGCCATGCGCCATTGGCGGTGTCCGGTACTGGTATGGAATGCGCCTCACGACACCGTTTCGACTTCGCCCGCCAAGGCTACCTGAATCTGTTGCTCAGTCATAAGATGAACAGCCGACAGCCTGGCGATAACCAGGACATGGTGGCAGCTCGTACCCGATTTCTGGACGCAGGCCACTACCAGTCAGTCAGCGATTCCGTCGCACAAGCCGCAACCCAGCTGCTCACTGATAAGGAGTCGCCCGTCATTCTGGATGCCGGCTGTGGCGAAGGCTATTACACCCACCAGCTGAAAACTGCCCTGCCCAACGCCGACGTGTATGCACTGGATATCTCCAAGCCTGCCATACGGGCCTGCTGTCGACGCAGCCGTGCCATTCACTGGCTGATTGGTAGTGTGGCTGACCTGCCACTTGCGGATATCAGTACTGATCTGGTGGTCAGCATCTTTTCGCGGATTGACTGGGAAACATTTTCCCGGGTGCTCAAGCCCTCAGGCCACTTGATTATCCTGGCACCTGGCACGAATCATTTGATGTCACTTCGGGAAGCGATCTATGAGGAAGTACGCAGCTACCCGGTAGGCAAAATCCTGAACAGCATGCCCAAAACATTCAGTGTCATCAGCGAACACACCATTCAGGCGGATTTTTGCCTCAACAATGCAGCAAAGATCCGTGATCTGCTGGCCATGACGCCCCATAACTGGCATATTAGCGCCGCCCAGCGCCAGCGACTGGATGCATTGCACCAGCTCCAGTGCACGGCCGAAATCAAACGCTACATCCTGCAACTGACACCGTAGCCCGGCTTGCACACCGGCCTTTCGCCGACCAGCCCACAGAGACATCAATCATGCAGCAGCCCGATATTGAAATTTACGTCAAGCGCACGCCGATCGACGCCATCCTTTCCTGGCTGGAAACCTGTGCCGACTACATGTCGGATGTCACGCAACAGGGGCGCAGTCATTCACTGAGCCTGACACTCAATGGCCAGACGATCCCCGTCACCGTTGTCGAAGATGCGGCCGGCAAAGCCTGGACCAGTATCTGGCTCAACTCACCAAACACACCCTGGGAAAACGATGTCGATTGTGCCCGCGCCTGCCATACTGCGCTGAACTGCCAGATCCGTTGCAATGGTGCCTTCTGGCAGGAAGAGAGCGCCAACATGGATGAATGGTGGCAGATCGCCGAGAACGGCGAAGAGCGACTCATTGAATGGGCATAATCTATGAAACAACTGTCTGGTATCAACGCCCGGTGGTTGAATAGCGCCCCTTGAGCCTGCTCTCTGTGAGTGCAGGCATGGAACCGGGTTTTCGGAGCTATACAGCCAGTTTCATCACCATGTCACCGAATCTGCAGACTTTTATGGATAAACCGATCCAACTCAGCCGCTTCCTGTTCAACCTGCTGCGGCGGCTTATGTTTTTCTGGGTCAGGACCCGGGTACAGAATAACACCACTGACGCGCTCGGGCTCGACACTGAAAAACCTGTCATCTATGTACTGCAAAGCCGTTCATTGTCTGACCTGCTGGTGCTGGACCGCGAATGCCAGAAAGCCGGCCTGCCCTGCCCTTATGCACCACTGACAGGCCAGGCGATCAGTGAAAAGCACGCCTATTTTTTCCTTGCCCGTCCGGAAGGCCTGTTTCTGACACGAGAGCGAATGTACCACTCCGACCGGCTGGTGCGACTGGTTAACGCGGTTGAAGCCAACCAGAACCAGGATGTACAGATTGTGCCGGTCAGCGTGTTCTGGGGCCGGGCACCGGATAAGGAAGACTCCCCACTGAAACTGCTGTTTGCCTGGAACTACAACGTTGGCAGCCGGTTCCGTAAATTCCTGGCGATCCTGATGCATGGCCGCCAGACACTGGTGAACTTCAGCCCGGCGTTGTCACTGCGAGAAATTGTGGATGAAGGGCAGGACCACAACCGGACGCTTCGCAAGATTGGTCGTATTCTCCGTGTCCATTTCCGGCAAACACGAGCCTCCGTACTGGGGCCTGACCTGTCCCATCGACGCACCCTGGTCAACAGTATCATTGGCTCCGATAGCGTCCGCAAAGCCATCACCGAGCAGGCGGAAACCCGCAACATTCCCCTTGAAAAAGCCGAAGCCAAGGCCCGGGATTATGCCCGCGAGATTGTCTCCGATTTCAGCTATTCCGCCATCCGGTTCCTGGATATCCTGCTGACCTGGTTCTGGAACAAGATCTACAACGGTGTGGACGTTAATCACATCGAACCCGTTCGTGACCTTGCGGGCAGCCATGAACTGATTTATGTCCCCTGCCACCGCAGTCACATCGACTACCTGCTATTGTCCTATGTTCTGTATCACAAAGGTCTGCAGCCACCGCATATTGCTGCGGGCATAAACCTGAACATGCCGCTGGTCGGCTCCCTGCTGCGTCGTTCCGGTGCGTTCTTTATGCGTCGAAGCTTCAAGGACAACCCGCTCTATACTGCGGTATTCCACGAATACCTGCACACCCTCTTCACCCGGGGTTTTCCAACGGAATACTTTGTCGAGGGTGGCCGCTCTCGGACTGGGCGAACCTTGCGCCCCAAGACCGGCATGCTGTCGATTACCCTGCGCAGCTTCCTGCGTGACAGCCGCAAACCGATCGCCTTTATCCCGGTCTATATCGGCTATGAGAAGCTGTTGGAAGTGAACACCTACCTGGGTGAGCTTCATGGCAAAACGAAGAAAAAAGAATCACCACTGGACATTATCCGTACCGTCGCAGGTCTGAAAAACAGCTTCGGTCATGCTTATGTCAACTTTGGCGAACCGATTTTGCTCGATCAGTTCCTCAATCAGACGCAACCTGCCTGGCAAGCACAGGAATACGGTGACAATCCCCGCCCTGCCTGGCTGTGGGAAACAACCAACCAGCTCGGCACACTGATTGCCAGCCGAATCAACAGTGCTGCAGCCATCAACCCGGTCAACCTGGTGGCCATGGTACTGCTGAGTTCACCCCGTCATGCGCTGGGTGAAGAAGAGCTGATCATCCAGCTGGAAGCCTGCCAGGAGCTGCTCGCCAAGGTTCCCTACAACAGCCATACCACCCAACCCACCAGCATGTCCGGCCAGGATATGATCCGTTATGTCGAATACATGAAAATGGTGTACCGGCAGACCGACAGCCTGGGTGACATCATCCGGATGGACGACCGTAATGCGGTTCTGATGACCTATTACCGCAACAATATCCTGCATCTGTTTGCCATTCCCTCGCTGATCAGCCGGATGTTTGCCAACAGCCACGCCATTGAGCAACAGGAAGTCATCAACTTCTGCCGAATTCTGTATCCCTACCTGAAATCCGAGCTATTCCTTCAGTGGGAGATTGAAGCGCTAGACGACATTGTTGATCACTGGCTATCTGCCATGGCGGAAGCCGGCCTGCTGACGGTGGACGGTACACTGCTGCGACGTCCTGAATCCGGTAGCACCGGTTTCATTACGCTGACCATCCTGTCGCGTCCGATCCAGCAGGCGCTTGAGCGTTTCTATGTTGTGATCAGCCTGATGCTGCGTAACGGGTCAGGTGAAGTCGATGCGGAGTCTCTGGAAGGCCAGAGCCGGGATATGGCACAACGGCTGTCCATTATTCACGGCCTCAATGCGCCGGAATTCTTTGATAAAACGCTGTTCCGGCATTTTATCGAGGAATTGCAAACCAATGGTGTTGTTCGCATTAATGCAGATAACAAGCTGGAGTTTGGCGAGGAGATTGCCGTGGTTGCACGTGACGCCCGTCGGGTGCTACCCAGTGAAATCCGTCACAGTATTCTTCAGGTGACCCACGCAGGTAGCTAACCTGCGCTCTTTTATGTGGCGGTCGAGACATTAGCGTCGATGACGCCGCCACTTCACCTTGTCAATGGCTTCATCCCAGACTCCTTGGGTAATACCGGGATAAACCCGCTCAAGGTCACTGATCGCACTGTGGCTGTAGACCTTGTGATCCAGGATATAGCCCTTATCAGATTTTTCAGGCTCCGCTGTCTTTTTCTTCTTAGCGGTTCTGATGATATCCTCGGCAGTCTTCAGAAACTTATCGTCCTGATACGGGCGCGTCATAAAGTGTATGGCATCCGATTGATGGGTATCGTGTGCAACCGCTTTCATATCACTGAAGCTACTGAGCACCAGCCCAGCCAACCCCGGCTTTATTCCCTGCATTTCCTGAATCAGCATGACACCATTCTTATCCTTAAGACGGTAACCACTCACCACCAGGTCAAACACCTGCCGTTTCACCTGCGCCAATGCATCCCGCCAGGTCAGGGCCACTTCACAGCCATAACCCCGGGATGACAGCAGATTGCGCAACGTCTCTACCGGTTTGGGATTTTCATCGACCAGCAGCACACGATAACGATAATTGCGACTACTCATGTTCGCCCCCGACATCATGATGATGCACTATTCCCTTCAGCCGATTCAGGCGCCTTGATGACCCGGTTTCGTCCCTGTTCCTTGGCTTCGTACAGGGCTTCATCCGCCCGTTTGATCAGCTGTTCTGTTTCAATATCGCCCAGTGCGGGAATACAACTTGCGACCCCCAGGCTAATCGTGACCCATTCGCACACCTGTGACTTGGCATTTTCCAACTGCAGTGCTTCAACCGTACTGCGCAACTGCTCACCAACATTGGCAGCCCCATCCAAATCAGTCCCGGGCAGCAATACCGCAAATTCTTCCCCGCCATAACGGGCCACCATATCCGCAGGACGTTTCAGGCAGCCAGCAAGAGCCTTGGCCACCCGGCGTAACACTTCATCCCCGTGCTGGTGGCCATAATGGTCATTACACTTCTTGAAGAAATCGATATCCATCATGATCAGGGACAACGGATCGCTATCACGGGTCGCCCGTTCCCACTCAGTATCAATCGTTTCCTGGAAAGTACGGCGGTTAGGAATGCCGGTCAGGCCGTCCATGCTGGCCAGCTGCTGCAGCTTGATATTACTGGCCGCCAGTTTACGCTGGCTGATATCCAGCGCCCGAAACGCCTCATCACGCTGCAGCAACCGGATATAACATTGTGAGTGATATCGAATTCTCGCCAGCAGCTCGATGGATTCCGGCAATTTGATCAAGTAATCATTACCGCCAGCACTGAAAATATCGGCTTTCAGTTTGGCATCATCTTTCATGGATAACGCCACCACGGGCACCGATTGTGTGGCTTCATTAACCCGGAGATAACGCAACAACGTCAGGCCATCGATATCCGGCATGACCATGTCGAGCAGGATAACCGTGGGTTTAAGCTGCTCAGCGACATCGAGCGCCGTACTGGCATCCGAGCAGTAATGCATCCGCAGATCATCTTCCCCCTCAACCATCAGGCGCAGTGCTTCCGCCACCATGGGGTCATCATCAATCAGCAACACCAGGCAGTGATCCTGTGTATCAACCATCTTGCTGGCTGAGTTGTCATCGGTTATCACAGGCGTCTCCCTCCCTGCATCATTCCCCCGTGGCGGGGCAAAGCAATCATGTCTCGTAGCTGTTGCCCAATATCCTGTGGTGTCATAATGTCATCGGCAGCACCACGCTGAATCGCATCCTGTGGCATACCATACACGGCACAACTGGCTTCATTCTGGGCAAAGGTGTGATAGCCCAGCCGCCTGAGGGCGAGCAGCCCCCTGCCACCATCACGCCCCATTCCCGTCAATAGAACAGCCATCATTTTATCGCGCCAGTACTGGCCAGCACTGCAAAAAAACTCATCAACGGACGGTCGGTAAGGGTTTTCAACAGGTTCACGGGTATACCCCAGCCTGCCGGTCGGATCCATCACCAGGTGATCATTCGTTTTTGCCAATAACACCGTGCCCACTTCTGGCTTTTCTCCTCCCTGGATGATGCGGGTTCGCATCGGAATTTGTGAATCCAGCCACTCAGCCATACCAGAGGCATATTCCTCATCCACATGTTGAACAATCACAACCGCCGCTGGCAAATCCGCAGGTAGTTCAGCAAGGAGCAAAGCAACAGCGCCAGGACCGCCTGTCGAGCACCCAATCGCTATCAACATATCGGCGTTCTGGGCCGTCTGCTTTTTGATGGGTGAGGCGGACTTGTTTGCGCTTGCCCCCCCTGCTTCGTTATCCTCAACCAGTGTCCTGACCGACTTCATCTTACTGAGAAAATGGGCGATGCTATCGGCCTTGTCAGAGGGCATTTCCACCGCATCCAGCGCGCCGGCAGACAACGCTTTAAAGATACCGGCACTTTTGTGTTCTGCACTGGTAATAATGACAATGGCGCAGGGGTTGTCTTTCATGATGTTGCGGGTCACTGTTACCCCATCCTCACCACCAGACAACGTCAGCGCCATGAGTATCAGCTCCGGCTTCTGGTGTAGACAACGGCGGACGGCTGCAGGGCCATTACTGACTTCCCATAGCACCTGCCAACCCAGTTTCTCACGCACCAGGCGGGTCAGTTTCTCACGCTGCGCTAATTCTGGCTCAACAATCCCTATTTTCATGAGCTCATGATATCCCCGCTGCCGCTGGTCTCATCAGACTGTGCACCGCCAATCAGATCCTGGACGGTACGTATAAAGGTTTCATCCATGAAACTGCCCTTGGTGAGATAGTGATCCGCGCCCACTTCCATACCCCGCTTCCGATCAGATTCCCGATCCTTGTAGGAAATGATAATGACCGGCAGGTGCTGGAGATGGTGTTCACTGCGAATATGCGAGATGAACTCAAATCCATCCATCCGCGGCATGTCGATGTCGGAAATGACCAGGTCATACTCATTCATACGTACGGCATTCCAGCCATCAGCGCCATCAACGGCAATATCCACCCGGTATCCGTTGTCTTCCAGCAGGCTTCGTTCCAGCTCCCGAACCGTCATGGAGTCATCAACCACCAGTACCCGTTTGGCTGAAGCTGCCCTTTCATCGTCCGTGGTACCACTATCGCATTTATCCACTCGGCCACCGGCAACCAGACGCTCGATGGAAATCACCAGATCATCCGCATCCAGAATCAATATCGGCGTCCCATCATCCAGAAACGCAGCCGAACTGATGTCCTTGATTTTACCCATGCGGGTGTCGATAGGGCGCTCAACCAGGGTGGTTTCACCAATCACGGAATCGACGGTCATGGCATACTGATGAGATCCACGCCCCAGCACAATGGCTTCCTGTCGACCGTGCGATTGCTGTTTTTCCGGTAATTCGAGTAATTGATGGGCATTCACCAGCCCCAGCTGAACACCACTGCTGTCACGGATGTACTGCCGGCTTTCAAGTATGTTCACAGCGTCAGAGGTGAAGGTCAGCACCTTGTTGAGCGGACCAACCGGTAGTGCATAGTAAAAACCCGAAACCTCCACAACCACACAGCGCAGCATGGACAACGTCAGTGGCAGAAGCAGTTCAAAACAGCAACCCTTGCCTTCTTCCGAGTGGATCACGATGCGACCACGCAGTTCCTGCACCATCTCATGGATCAAGTCCATGCCAACCCCACGGCCCGACACCGTGGTCACCTTGTCTTTCAATGAGAAGTTAGGCAGCAGCAGGAATTCATACAATTCGGCATCGGACATATTGGCCACCATGTCTTCGGTCGCCATATTCTTTTTGAGTATGGAAGCCCTTAGCTTCTCACGATTCACCCCTCCCCCATCATCCTTGACCGTCACCACCAGCAAGCCAGCCTTATGGCTTGCTTCAACAACAATATGGCCTTCTTCAGGCTTACCGTTGGCCAAGCGTACATCCGTTGCTTCCAGTCCATGGTCAAGGGCATTTTGAATCAGGTGGGTCAGCGGCACATTGAGCCGCTCAAGGATATCCCGGTCGACCTGGGTGTTTTCCCCTCGGATCTCCAGACGGGCTTTCTTGCCCAGCTTTTGGGATACCGTACGTGCCAGGCGCAGCAATCCCTGAGTCCCTTCTTTGAAAGGCCGCATACGATGCCCAAGCGTTTCACGCACCAGCTTGTCTGTCAGCCCGGTGGTCTTTCGCTCATAATCTTCCAGCACTTCACAGTTATGGTTAACGGCTTCCTCTATTGCCAGGGACTCCCGCATCAATTCTGTCAGGTAGTGCCGGTCACTTTCATCAATCTGGTAGCTTTTCAACAAGGCGACACACTTCTCAACCACCTGATTCATGCTACGGGCATTGCGTCTGAGTTTGATATTCTCCTGCCAGAATTTTTTCAGCTGCCGGGACTCAACAGATAGTTCGCCTGCCAGCCCGATAACCTTGTTCAACTTTTCAGCATTGACACGGATAACACGCTCAGCGACGGCTTCTTCACCATCAGCATCAACAACATCTGTGGCCTCACTGACCTCAACAACCACAGCAGGCTCCGCTGGACGGTCAGTGGCTCCTTCTTTGGCCTTGAAGCTCTCGGGATCCGTCAGGACTTTGCCCAGCTCCTTATTGAGTGACTGATACTGGGCGATTGCAGCCGGATCAATACCACTTTGCTGGGTCGCCTGCTCTGACAGCTGCACAATGCTATCTACACCTTTCAGCAACAAATCAGTATGGTTGCTGTTAATGGTGATCTCTTGTTTCTGGGCGCTGACGAAAATATCTTCTAGGGTATGCGCCAGCTGCATCACCGGATCGATATCCGCCAGACGCGCACCTCCCTTGATGGTATGGGCCATACGCATCATTGTTTCCAGCCGCTGCGGCGAACTCAATCCCTGTTCCAGTTCCAGCAGATGCCGGGTTAATACCTCAACCCGTTCTTCTAGCTCTTTCCAAAAAAACGAACGCATTTTCAAGATGGCCGGCGTCACTTCTTTTGCCGGTTCCGGTTCGGGCTCAGGCGGTTGCTCTGCAACTGGCTCATCCGGTGTCGGCGAAGGCTCTGCAGGCAAAGGCTCAACCTGATCTGAACCATTCTCTTTTGCATCCTCAACCGCTACCGGCTGCGACGCATCATTCCCTGAGGGCGCCACAGGTTTGGCATCATCCGCTTCTGGCACCTTATCGACTGCAACCTGTGATTTTGCGAGCTCAGCACTGAGATCCGACGCCTCGCGAATCAGCTCAACACTGATCTTCTCCTTACTCACGGCATCACTGGCTATGCCGCACAGACAGTCGCAGGCCTTGGACAAGATCGGTAACTGTTTTTTAATGGATGCCTGCTGCTCTCTGCGTGCTTCTGAGACATCCTGGCACCAATTTTCACAGTAGAATTCACACCACTGCAGCATGGCATCCAGCAAACCCATAGCATTGGTGACCTTGGCCAGCTTGGCACCACCACGCACCGTGCGGATCGTCGCAGCCATCTCGGTCAGGTCAACCCGCTCAATCCCGGCACTGGATTTCAATTTCAAGAGTTCCTGAAATTTACTGGTCTGCCTGTCAACTTCACTCTGAAACAGCTTTCGAGCAGCCATCGCCGGATTGTTTTTCTTTGACTTGACTTGTTTCTTGGCGTCCTTGTCTGTCATAACACTTTGTCCATTATTTCATGGCTTGTTCCAGACCATAGAGCAGCAGGCTTGCATCCAGTAAACCCACCAGTGTGCCATCCAGTTCCAGCAACCCGATGCTGTATTTCTGCACCGCCTTGCTCACCGTGGATGGTAACGGCATGACTTTGTCCGCACTGTATCTTGACTGTCCCCAGACCTCATCCACCTCAACAACGAGGGGCTTATCGGATTTACCCAGCGTCACCATCCTGGGATAGGCCTTGTTGACCACACCCTGACTGTGTTCGCTATCCTGTGACTGGCTGGCAGAAATACCCAGAAGCTTGGCCAGGGAAACCACCACCAACGCATCGCCATCAATATTGGCAATGCCTTTGATGCCCTTATTGCTCCTGAGGGGAACCCAGCAACAAGGCTGCGGCTTCAAAATGCTGCCAACCATAGCGGTATCCAGCGCAAACCATTCATCTCCCAGACGGAACAGTGTCACCTTGCGCAGTCCCGGATCAGCCTGAATTTTGGCCTGGCGGTACTGTTCACTGTACTGCAGCATTTCCTGATCATCGGCCAGAGGCTGTCCAGCCAGGCAATGCCGCCCCGCCTGCACATACGTTGGACAATTGCGGCAGTGAATGACGTCCTTTAACTCGGGGCAGGTAGCGCCATTGGTCGCCCAGACGCCGATTCGCTGCCAGCAGGCATCAATGGATTCCCGCGCATCCACATCAGTCTGGATGATGTCTGGAGATGACTCGTCTTCCGCCATACCTAACTCCTTGTTACCGCACATCAGCCCTGCGATATCCTCTGTTTACATGCCCTAACCGATCAAACGACTTAACCGTGTCCTGAGATTTTGTGCCTTGGCCATCTCTCCCTGCCGCTCACAGACCATCGCGCCATGGAGCAACGCTTCATGGTGTTCAGGATGGAGGTAAAGCACTTTACGAAAATACTGAAAGGCCGACGCCCACTCACCGGCCGCTTCGCTGATCACCCCCATCAGGAACTGGGCTTCAACGTTTTCGGGATGCTGACGCATCAGTTGCCGGCAGGCTTCCTTGGCCTTGTCGAGCTTGCCGCTGTCTGCCAGCATTTCAATGGCATCCAGCTTATCTTCCAGGCTCTCAACCGCTTCTCGCGGTTTCGCAGCCGGTGCTTCCCGGGCCGTTTCCGTCTTCACCGCGGAGCGCATCAGCTCATCCGATGGCCTCGCAAATGCGAGCGTGGACGGTTTTGTCTTCACGTGTGAAACAGTGGCGGCTTTGGATGCTTCAGCACCAGAACGTAATGCTGGCTTACCAGAAAGAAGGGGGAATTTCTCTGGCTGTTTTTTGCTTTCCGCTGCTGCTGCAGGCCTGGATAGAGGAGGCACGACATTGACTGCCAGAGCATCCCGTGATGCCTTACTGAAAGCAAAGCGCTTATCCCGGGCCAGCGTATGGAAGCCCAGTTGCGCAATACTGGGGGCTTCACAATGACCCACCATCAAAATACCGTCTTCCGCCAAGCTGCGACGAAGTACATCCGCCATGCGTTTTCGGCTTGGTGCATCCAGGTAAATCAGGAAATTGCGGCAGAAAATCACATCGTACAAGCGCGGTTCTGCATTATTGGCCAACTCCAGCAGGTTTGCCTGGTGGAAACTGACACATTGCTTGACCATCGGTTTCAGGCTAAAACCATCACCGTGTTTCTTAAAATAGGGTTTGGAAAAATCCGGCATGGTGCCACGGAAGGAGACCCGGCCATATTCAGCCTTTCTCGCCTTGCGCATGGCATCCGTGTTGATGTCATAACCATCGACGACAAACTGGTTTTCCAGCAAACCGATATCAAACAGGGCCATGGCAATGGAGTACGCTTCCTCCCCACTGCTGCACGGCATACTGGCCACCCGGAACTGCGTCAGGCCATTGAGTCGGCTCCGGCTGCCCAGGGCTTTCTCCTGTAACACGGAAAATGCCCTGAATTCCCGGAAAAACCAGGTTTCACCGACCGTAATTTCATCCACCAGGGCTGTCAATTCAACCGGGTCTTCCGTCACTTTCATGAAATAAAGATCGGGATTATCGAGTCCTGACGCGCTCATCCGGCGCTTGATACTCTGTTCAATCGCTTCCTGACCAATCGATTCGGGATCCAGCCCAATATGTTGCCGCAACAGGCCGGTCAGTGCGTTAATCGACATGGTTCACTGACTCCTCATCCAGGTGGTGCTGCGGATAAAGCTGACCCTGCAGATCCGGTGGCAGGATATCGTGTACTTCCAGGCGATAAAGTAATTGACCGGTCTCCAATGTCGCGGCCCCGGAATAGGGAATGTGTCCGTTATTAATCACCTGGGGATTAAAAGCCTCATCGTCCAGTTTCATGGTTTCTGTCGCCTGTTCGGCAATCAGCGCCAGATGAAGGGTCTCACCGTCAACCTCCCGGTAATTAACAACGACCGTCCGGGTACTGGTGTAACGGGCACTGGGCTGTTCATTGAACAACATGGCCAGATCAATCACGGGAATCAGCCCACCGCGGTAATTGAGTGTTCCGGCGACAGCCGGCGAGGTATGCGCCATACCATTAACCGGGATACAGGGGATGACCTCAACGATGGCATCACTGGCAAGGGCATACACCTGCCCGGCAATTTCAAAGCGTAAGTAAATCATTGACTGCGTCATTCCTTGACTAATGATTAATTCTTAACTTGACCGCTCTGCGTCAAATCTCCCTGGCCCAGGCCAGATCAGCGCCGCGAACTGTCGTCGACCTGAAAGGCCGAAACCGACTGCTGCAACCGCTCTGATTCTTCGTTCAGTTTCTCCACCACACTGTTGGACATCCGCATGGAATCATTCAGGTTCCGGATGGTCTCACCCAACTGGGACAGCGCTTCCTGAATCTGTTCAGCCCCGTCAGACTGGGAGCGCATGCCCTGGTGCACCGATTCAAAGTGGGGCGCCAGCGCCTGCACTTTCTCAACAATCTGGCTCAGTTGATCACCCACCTGCTGGGTATCTTCAACCCCCTGGCGGATCTCATCCGAGAATTTCTCCATACCCATGACACCGGCTGACACAGCCGCCTGCATCTCCTTGACCATCTCTTCGATGTCATAGGTTGCCACAGCAGTCTGGTCTGCAAGGCGACGGATTTCCGTGGCCACCGTGCTGAAACCAACGCCATATTCTCCGGCCTTGTCCGCTTCAATGGCGGCATTGACCGACAGCAGATTGGTCTGGTCAGCAATCTTGTTGATGGTGGTCACCACGGCATTGATATTGCCGGCTTTCTCATTCAACACCGTCAGCTTGTCTGAAATGTTCTGGGAAGCAGAGACCATCTGCTCCACGGTACCACGCATCCGGGTCAAACCTTCATGGCCATGCTCTGCCAGTTCGGACGTATCATCAACAGCCCGGGCAACCTCATCCATGTTGTTGACCAGTTCCCGGGAGGTATGCGCGATATGCTGGGAAGTCGCCATGATCTCATTGGTCGTCGCTTCCTGTTCTTTTGCAGACGCAGCCTGCTCCTTAGTGGTCGCACTGATATTCACAGAGGAACTGGATAACTGCACACAGGATTTCTGAACATCATCGACAATACCGGCCAGGTTATCGGCCATCTGGTTAGTGCGATCCTTGAGCGTGGCAAAATCACCATTCACGTCCAGCATCACCCGCTCGGAAAAATCACCTGCCGACACAGCAGCCATCACTTTGTGAACCTCGGCAATGGCTTTCTGCTGGCCCTCCAGCATTCTGTTGAAAGCCTCGCAGGCCTGACCGGTTTCATCGGTACTGACCACCTCAAGGCGTCGGGACAGGTCACCACTATCCTCAATATTGACCATCATATCCGCCATGGCCTTGATAGGCTTCGAAATCACGCCGGCCAGGTAAATCGCAAGACAGATAATAATGACAAGCGCTACCAGGCCAATGGCCAATATGGTGTATTGTGCACTCCGTATGGGCTCGAAGGCTTCAGCCTCATCAATTTCTGCGAGGATGGCCCAGGTGACATTATCAGCCACTTTTACCGGCTCATAGGCGGACAATACCAGGTTACCGTTGAAATCAATGACAATACCTGAACCTGTCTGGCCAGACAGGGCGGCACGTGAAGCTTCTGTATCAACCTTGCCCAGGGAAGGATTTGCAAAGGAGGCTTTGACGGTATGATTGACCGGATCCCTATGCGAATCAGAACGCATCAAATGGTCACTCCCAACGAGATAGGTTTCACCAGTCTCCCCCATGCCCGTACGTTCTGTCATGACCTTATCAATTTCGTCAATCGATAATTGCAGTGCAATAATCATGACGGTCTTGCCCTTGTCCTTCACCGGCATCGCAATAAATGCCGCTGGTGCACCAGCGCTGGGCGCATAAGGGACGAAATCCACCATCGCAAAAGCATCCGTATTCAGTGCCATCCGGACCGCTTCGCCCAAACCACTGTCCTTGTATTTGCCTGTCAGCAGATTGGTTTGATAATCACTCTCATGGGTAACCGTAAAGAAGCTGTAACCGTTTAAATCGATCAGGAAGAGGTCGTAGTAGCCATTACGCTCAATGTAACGGGAAAACACACGCATTCCGATGTCTTCAAAATGGCCGCGGGCCGTCTTCAGCCCCTCACTTTCGATTTGAAAGCTTAGTTCATCCGCCAGCGTTTCAATCTCATCACGATTTTTATGGATCAGGTTTTGAATCTGGTGGGCTTTGATAGTTCTTACGGCTTTCAGATGCTCAAAGGCCTTACGCTCCAGGGCATCGGATTTAATCATCAAACTGACAAACCCAACGGTAAACGCGGGAATCAACCCTGTCAAAATCAGAATAATCAATAGCTTTCGCTTAAAATCCAGGCGATTCCACACACTCATTCTTTCACTCCTGAAAAATCCTTTTTTCACTGACTATGACCGCATCATCAAACACAAAAATCTTCTACAGCCCAGCCTGTTACTTCTGTGAACAATCTTCACCCATCAAACCGGAATACCGATACCGATTGCTGCAAACGATCCGATTCCTGGTTCAGTTCATCTACCACACTGTTGGACATCCGCATGGAATCATTGAGGTTACGGATCGTTTCCCCCAACTGGGAGAGCGCTTCTTGAATCTGTTCCGCACCATCGGACTGCGAACGCATGCCTTTATGCACGGATTCAAAGTGCGGTGCGAGTGTCTGAACCTTTTCAACAATCAGGCTAAGCTGGCCACTGACATCACGGGTATCATCCACCCCCTGGCGAATCTCGTCCGAGAATTTCTCCATGCCCATGACGCCTGCGGATACCGCAGCCTGCATTTCCTTGACCATTTCTTCGATATCGTAAGTCGCCACAGCCGTCTGGTCTGCCAAACGCCGGATCTCCGTGGCAACCGTACTGAAGCCTACCCCATATTCACCGGCTTTATCTGCCTCGATCGCCGCATTCACCGACAGTAGATTGGTTTGATCGGCAATTTTATTGATGGCGGTGACGACCGCATTGATATTATTGGCTTTCTCGTTGAGTACCGTGAGTTTGTCGGAAATATTCTGGGAAGCCTGCACCATCTGTTCCACGGTGCCACTCATACGGGTCAGCGAACCATGCCCCTGCTCTGCCAGACCGGAGGTCTCATCCACCGCCCGGGCCACTTCATCCATGTTGTTGACCAGGTCACGAGCCGTTTGCGAGATATGCTGGGAGGTTGCCATGATTTCATGGGTCGTGGCCTCCTGCTCCTTGGCAGACGCCGCCTGTTCCTTGGTCGTTGCACTGATACTGACGGCGGAACTGGACAGCTGTACCCCCGACTGTTGCACATTATTGACCAGTCCGGAAATACTGTTGGCCATGTTGTCAAACGACTGCCCCAGCATGGCGATTTCATTGTTGCCTGACAGTTCAAGCCGGGCTGACAGGTTACCCTTGGAGATCTCTTCAGTGGCCTCCACCACCTGATCAAGCCGCCCAGTCAACGCTCTGGCATACATCATGATGATCAGTACGACCAATCCAATAACCGTGATGCAGACAAAAACCAAGGCTCTCATCAGGGCTGAGGTTTCAGTTTTGACCAACGCTTCAACCTCTTTGATCAGCGCTTCAAGCTCATGAAGCAGTGCTTCTTCCTCACCAGCCGTTCTAGCATCAATCTCTCTGAACGCGAGTGGGTCATGACGGTCGAAAGCGGCCAGGGATTCCTGATGGTGAAGTACCAGCGAGTCATGATGCTCAATGAGCAAATCAATACCCGAAGTATCGACATCAAGACCTGCCAGTATTTCCCTGACATCATTGAAATGTTTAACGGCCAGTGTCTCCATATCGTGGAAACGCTTTAGATGAACCTCAAACGCCTTGTCATCATGACCCCGCAGCAGGATGTTTTTCCATTCATCCATTTGAAACGCAAAATCCACTTCGGATTTTTCCAGTAAGAGATCAGCATGGTTTAAATCCTGAGTCTTTTGATAGAGCCAGATACCTGTACCACCAAGACTTCCCAGTGTGACAATAAAGACGAGCCCCATAATAATGAAAAGCTGTAACTTGAGCTTCACATTATTCATAAACAGATTAAACATACAGATTCCCTTCCAATCGAGCGATTTATCCTGCAGATCGCATTCCCGAACCGGAAACTTCTCTACCGCAACTAAGTAAAAGCCTAGCCGATTCTGTATCGAAAATTTCCATCGGATGGCTGGAAGAAAAGAAAAGAAAAGAAAAGAAAATTTACATCACTCCCAATGCCTTAAATGAATCAGTCGTTAATTAAATGGCATTGATTTTTGATAAAGGTGGCATTGCCCAAAAAGCGTCAACTATTTAATACTGTCATTTTCATCACCGATATTCGATTGTCTTATCCACAGCCTCCCTTCTGTTGAATAAATCCGCCGAATTAGCTGCGGTAGAGGACTTTGATGATATGGAAGCCAAATCGGGTCTTCACTGGCCCGGTGGGCTTGAGCAGATCAGCGGAAAACACCGCTTTTTCAAAGGAAGCGACCATATCCCCTTTCCGAAACTCGCCTAGATCACCGCCTCGTCGTTTGGAGGGACAGATCGAGTGTTTTTTGGCTAACAGGCTGAAATCACTTCCCTTTTCAAGCTGCTTGAGAAGCTCCTGTGCCTGTTTTTCCGTTTTAACCAGAATGTGCATTGCTGCCGCGGTACGTGTCATCGTCTCTCGAATACGCGTAAATCAATGAAAATGAATTATAAAGTAACCCACATCATCACCGTCAACACGGCTGCCCCTTAGACGGGCACAGCCTGACGGATACTGGCAAGGGTGTACACATCAAACCGGCCGGATTTCCCTTCAAGCCGATAATTTGGCATTTTTCCGGCAAGGTCAGGTGCCAGCCTGGGCCGCTTGACCACCACCCGGAAACGGGCAAGGGCCAGAGCCTGCGTCAACAGGCCGTCAGCATCGGGGTCCTCGCCGACAAGATCCTGAAATAAACGCATCTCCTTTTTGACCGCCGCCGCCTTGCGACGGTGAGGAAACATGGGATCCAGGTAGACAACATCCGGACGATCCGCCATTTCCTTGTCAGCCATGGCTGCCATAACATCCAGGGCGTCACCCGACGCCAGGGTCATTTTCTGCGCGATCGCGCTGACCTCAGAGTCATCTGCAGCGCGGCGCAGGCCATCAATCAGCAGAGTCTGTACCACGTCCGAGCGCTCAATCAAGGTCATCCGGCACCCCAGGGAGGCCAGTACAAAGGCATCGCGCCCCAAACCTGCGGTGGCATCCAACACATGCAGCTGCCGTGTACCGGCATCCGCCAAGCCAACCGCCTTGGCAATATCCTGCCCTTTCCCCCCGCCGAAGCGACGACGATGGGCGGCAGAGCCACCAACAAAGTCGACCCTCACCGGCCCAGGCGCGCCCTTTCCTGTCAGCTGGAGGCCCAGCCCTGCTTCGCTTTCGTAAAGGACGGCATCAAAGGCATCCAGCATTTTGAGCGGCTGATCGTCCACCAGTGGCAAACCCAGCTGATGGGCCAGATGGCTCATCCGTTCATATATGCCGGCAGCCGGTGAGGCCATCACCGCCAGCTTCAAGCCACTCATAGCCAGAGCACACCCAGCAGCACAACCCCAAGCAGCAGACGGTAAATGACAAAAGGCATCAGACCAATACGATTGATGAAGGCCAGGAAATAGTGAATACACACAAAGGCACTGACCGCTGAGATGGCAATACCACTAAACAGAATCCCCCACTCCACGGGAACATCCGCTGACACAAGCTGCAGTATTTTCAGGCTGCCGGCCGCCACGATGACGGGAATTGAGAGAAGAAACGAGAACCGGGCCGCCGCATCGCGGGTCAATCCCAGGAACAAGCCAGCAGTCAAGGTGATACCGGAGCGGGAAGTCCCCGGAATCAGGGCAATAGCTTGGGCAAAGCCAATTATCAGTGCTTGTTTCAGCGTCAATTGTTCAAGGGGCTGCGACAGTTTACCCCGACGATCTGCCCACCCGAGCAAAGCACCGAATATCAGTGTGGTACCGGCAATCAGGGTTGCTGAGCGCATGGCATCATCCAACCCAGTCACGCTCAGGAAACCGCCAAAGATCACGGCAGGAAAGGTCGCCCAGACCAGGTACCAGGCCATTCGGCTGTTCTGTGTCGATGGGCCGCCGGTGACACTTTTGCTCCAGTCGACCAGCATCCGGATCAGATCCTGCCGGAAATACGCCACCACGGCCAATAGTGTTCCCAGGTGGACTGCCACGTCAAACGCCAGTCCCTGATCCGGCCAGCCCAATAGCTGCGAGGGCAGAATCAGGTGCGCGGAACTGGAAATCGGTAAAAATTCCGTTAAGCCCTGGATCAGCGCCAGGACAATCAAATGCAATGTTTCCAAAGCTAAGGCTCCATCACTCAGCGTTCATGCTTCTTCTTGGCCACATTGTCGCGTAGATATACGGGCAATGCCTGTTCGGCGGTAACGCCTTCCCCACGGGCCAATGCAACCGAGGCCAACAGGGCAATGTCCGCCGCATGGGGATACTCATCGGGATAACACTGGCTGACGGGAACCGCGATCCGATCCCGGTAAAGCCAGCCAGAGCCAACGCCTACCAGGTTATCCGACATCGTCTCGACGGCTACCGTCTCCGGAGGGGATACCAGCTCAGTCCCCTGCAACACCATGACGCCATTATCCGCGCAATACAGTGCCTGATAGATTTCATCCATACGGGCATCAATCGTCGCCAGAACGTTCTGGGCGCCATATTGACGCAACCCCAGCTGCGCCAGCGCCGCCAGGGTGGATACCGGGATCACCGGGAGGTCCGCTGCAAACGCCAATCCCTGGGCAATACCTGTGGCAATACGCACCCCGGTGAATGCGCCCGGCCCGCGGCCAAAGGCAATAGCATCCAGCGCCATCATCGACTGACCGTGCTCAGCCAGAATCGCTTCGATCATGGGCAGTATCTGCTGGCTGTGCTGGCGAGGCAGAATTTCGAAGTGTTCGCGCACTTCACCATCCAGATAAAGGGCGACGGAACAGGCTTCCGTGGCCGTATCCAGTGCCAGAATCCTGGGCATAATTACACTCACTCCGGGAATAATTGCGGCGGATTATACGTTGAAAAAACGATCAGGCCGATAAGGGATTAAACAACAAGCAGGTTGGCGTTGATAACGTCGATGACAAACGTATCGACCATGTCAGTAGCAGGAAAAAGGCTGGTCGCAGAGAACACTACGCCAGCCCTTTACTCGCAATCAGGACTGCAGTGCGGAGAGAACAGCAGCCGTGATGTCTTCCACAGAACCGACCCCTTCTACACGGGAGTAGCGCGGTGCTTCAGCACCGGATTTCGCCATCTCAGTGTAGAAACGCACCAGCGGCTGGGTTTGCTCATGATAAACAGCCAGACGCTTACGAACAGTTTCTTCGTTATCATCGTCGCGCTGAATCAGCGGTTCACCGGTGACGTCATCCTTGCCGTCTTCTTTCGGCGGATTGTACACCACGTGATACACACGACCGCTGCCCGGATGCACACGGCGACCACTCATGCGCTTGACGATCTCTTCGTCTTCCACCGCAATTTCCAGCACATTATCGATCGCTACACCGGCATCACGTAGCGCTTCGGCCTGGGGAATGGTGCGGGGGAAACCGTCAAACAGGAACCCTTTGGCGCAGTCGTCCTCTTGAATACGTTCCTTGACGAGATCAATGATAATGTCATCAGACACCAGCTGACCGGCATCCATCACCGCCTTTACTTTCAGCCCCAGCGGGGATTGTGCCTTTATGGCAGCACGCAGCATATCGCCCGTGGAGATCTGGGGAATACCGAACTTCTCACAGATGAACTGGGCCTGAGTCCCCTTGCCAGCGCCAGGTGCGCCAAGAAGAATGACACGCATGTAAAATGCTCCTCGGATGTGACCGGTACGGCTTTATCACCTCACCCCCCGTTCTGCCCAAACAGAACCCTCAGTGACAAAAACCACTCAATGGCTTACAACATAACCGTTGCAAAAGGGGGTAACGATACACAGGACTGAAGAGCAGTACAAGGTAGGGAATATCGGCCAAATGCTGCCAGGAATCGTTATTTTCAAGATCCATATTCGGGTAAATTTAAATAACTGGCGCAGAGCGCAACCGGCTTTCAAGAAAACAATCTGGCACTAATTGATCTTCAAGTCCCCAATATCACTGTCATTGTTAGAAAAAATAACATCATTGAAATCGTCACTTACAAATTTTTTCCAAAGCACCCTTTAAGCCTGCAAAGGATACTTTCGGCAGCAGATTAAAGGAACAAATAATCAAATAGGGACTCTTACCTACATAGTCATCAAAGGTTGAACCGCTTCACCTTACTGGGAATAACGCTCAACGGGAGAAGTAGAAGAAGTAAATTATGTCAACACCAGAAGTAATAACAGGCACTGACCTCTTAACACCAACAGATGGTTTAACCACTACAGGTGCAGTGACCAAACAAGTTGAAATGGAAACCGCACCTTTTGCCAAAAGGCGTGTTTCCAGTATCCGTCAGGTAGTGGCTTTTTTTGCATACCTATTTTCCACCATATGTGCTGCATTCTGGTGGGTTATCGCCGCCATAGCGTTGAGATGTCGAATGATTGCCAATATAAATGAGCATGTTGAGTTGCAATTAAATCATGTCAACAACTGTGGTTTATTGCCTTCCAATTACGAGAAAAAAAGAGAATTTGTCGAAAAGGTTGCCCCTGACACGGTTCCGGCACTTGAACATGTCGATTTGCCAGACTTCAACAACCTGTGCGACGAACTACACGATATTGAGCCCGAAGCAGTTGATACCAGGAGGCTTCCTGCTTTAAATGAGCCACCCACCGACCGGGATGCAGAGCTTGTGCGTATGACGGCTGGCCTGGACCTTATGACAGGCGATGTCGGACGAAATTTTATTAATAACCTACAACTCAATCCTAACGACGTGAGAATACAAGATACAATGCAACAGTCAGGGTTGAATGCTGTCGACATTGATCAAATTCCAGCAATTTTCAGACAGTTTAATATAGCAGGCCCAATAGACACTGCTCCCTTTGTTCAGCAAGCAATGCAGCATGCAAGCCCATCACAGCAAGCCCTCATAATGGGTGCTCAAATGCTTGGGAGGATCCCTCGCCAAATCAAATTGGATGATATTCCGGGAATATTAAGAGGTTTTGGAATAACTGGCCCACAGGATTTAAGCAGCTATATTGCAGACTACATTGCATCCTCTGGTTTCAGCCGTGATATCCCCCAAGTTGACGGATTAGATAAATCACTCGCAACTCTGGACTTTATGATCGAGACCCTTAACTCAGGCACTCTCAGTACTGATTCCCATGCACAAAGATTTCAGGCAAACCTTCGCCGCATGCGTAATTATCAGTTCTGGTTTTCAAAACTAAAAACAGTACCAGAAGACGTTTATCACCCGATGAAGAGGGATGTGTTAGCCAAAATCAAGGACGATTTATCTGAGCACCATCAGGTATTCATCCCATTCAATAAGGGTCGTGAAATATTACAATTAAGACTGGAAACAGATACACAAGGAAGACAAAGCATTCGAGGAGAACTGATTCTTCGCAATGATAATGCGGATGATCATGACCTGATATTTCGCTTAAGGCGAATAGAAGAAGAACGCCTAAGAATAAAAAATATTGTTTTTGGCTCCATTGATTACAAAGAACTGGCTGAATCCCCCTTTATGGAGCAGCTGCTTGACGGCTGCATTAGAACAACGTGCATTAACCATAGTGACATGATCAGTTTGTGGCCAGGCGCAATTGACTTTGAAGGTCAAGAACATACCTTTGATAGCGGTGAAAACTCAAACCTGCTGGCCTTGATGGAGGAAAATCTACCCTCACGCCAAAGGGCAACTGCGAAGTTAATGATGTATCGTAAAATAGTTCACCGTATTGATGATCTTATTGAAGAGATTCCTGAACCATTTAGAAGCCACCTTGAAAATAGTTTTGCCAACATCCCCGAAGCCAGTGTCTTCTACAAAAAAGTGTTGAGAACCATCGATAAGTATAAAGATCTTGGCATACCAGAGACACTTAAAAACGAACTGGCTGAGCTTGTGATTAAACGTGCAAGAATGTTCGCAAAAACAATTGAAACCGAAGTCGCTTTACCTGCGCAGTATCCCAGTAATGATAGGCCAGCCAGGCATCACATGGTTAACCGCAGTTCAGGTCCTTCACAGCAAAGGATGACGTACGACCCTGTTCGATGGGACAAGTTGCCAGCCTACAGACGTGATCTGAATAATAATACTGTTGTGAATTTTATTCGGGACCATTCCGCTGCTGAACAGACTATGGCTCGCCTCTGGGCTAACAAACTGCGTGAACTGACAAATCAACAGGTACTCGAACACCGCATTGAACAATTACCAGACCCTTCTCATGCATGCTGGAATCCAGAGAACATTGCAGAGAATGCTTATCCTGAACTCATTGATACACTCATTGATACTTTGACTGAATTTTTCAAGCACAGTTTTTACTCGGCACGTGCAGTAGAAGATCCCTCAACACATGATTCGGTTCTGGCGCTTAAATTGTTCGCAATTATCGTCAAACTCCAAAACGAGCATGATCAGGCTCACACTGATGAAGCATCAGGTGACCTGGAAGCCCGGGCTATGTTAATACAACATTATGCCACAGGCATTTACGATGCCTGTATGAAAACACAAAAATTCCAGCCAGTGCTCTCTGTGGAAGACAGGGTACAGCGAGAGAAAGCCCTGCAAACCCTCAAAACCTATGCCATGTTCGACTCTAACGGTCAGCCCGACAAAAAATATTTATTGCTCAGACCAGCAGATGTAAAAAGTCATGTGCAATTAGTTTACGAAGGTGTCCGATATAACGATTGGTATATAGGAAATATTGAAGCACTCGGTTCAAACACGTCTGATGGCTCTGATTACAACAAGGAGATGGTTATCTTCCAGAGCATGATTAAAAAACATATGAATAGAATCCTTCGCACTCACATCATGCCGAAAATAAACCCTTCTAATATGAGCTTTCATGACTATAGGCAAATGATAGATCATCAACGTAATAAATCAGTAGCGGATGAAAGACAATGCAGGATTATTTATCACGTTGAAAACAACGACTATGATGCGATTAGTAACGATCCGGAATTAACTTTTTGGATCATGAAATTAATATATGATGGCAACTTAAGCCGTCGCGGCAGCGTGCATACAACTCACGATAGTATTGACAACCAATTTAACACATATGATTATCCTGAAGAGATGAATCGTTTCTTCCGTTTACGGGATCTGCATAATGCAATGCACAATATGTATATGCCTTGTCGTAGGGGACAAATGAGACATCATGAAACAGAACGCGTTGATAACACTGAAGCAACCTACACATTTAAGCACGTCAAACCATACTGTAGGGAAAATGAAACTGATGGACAATATTACCTCTCTGCCGGTTACGGAGAGGGAGACCGCCGAAGGATTGGTGACAGGAAGGACGCGATAACAGAAACCAGAACAGTCATTGAGAAACAATTAGGCCAACCTCAAAATGCCTTTTTGGTAGGTGCTGATGGTGAATTGGAGCACCCTCTGTGGACTCAGGACAGATACTGGGAAGATGATCAGTTCGCAAAAATCCCACCTGAAGTTATCACAAGCTATCGAGAGCAGTTTCAGCATGTTAATGATCTGAGCCACTTTCAAGCGCTCACTTTCCTGGATAAATTCGCACATTTCATGCATCACCCTACCCTTGCCGCCTTATTCGAAACAACGATGTTCAGTGAAACACTGCCTAATCCTTCTGTTGGTAGGAAAGCTGTCATTGATCTCGTTGTACAAAGTGATGCTGATGCAACACTCTTTCTTGACATGATGGATCCAATCCTCAGAAAAATGAAAATTAATGAGAGAAGACCACCCAAGAAAAAATATACCGGTAACTATTCATCGCTCACCAACACGGCAAGACTGAGAACACTAAGAATTCTGGCCGGTGCGATCAACCACATGAGAAATCCCACCACAACACCTTCGCCACTTTCACCACGTGTCATTGAAAGGGCTGAAAGACTGCTGACCAAAGTCTGGCGTGAAGAGTTAAACACACTGCCACAATCATTGGAGACTGAAAAAGAGCATTTGCAGCATAACCATACGCTTTTAGTGTTGCTCTCAACCTATCCTTATTTACAAACAGAAGATCCCCATAGACTTAAAACAAATGCTGTGAAGGTATTAAACCGAATCCTCACCGATAACACATGGAGGATTAATTTTGACGATTATGTCCAGAAATACCGGAGTGCCGAAATAGGCCAATGCGCTAATGATGCGATTTGGGGCTGGCGACTGCTTGAATCTGACTATTTACGGTTTTCACAGACCGGGCAATTACCGGGAACTGCGAGTACCCAAAGTCAATCTCAAGCTCAGGTTATGGAACAGATAGAATTCTCGGTACAAGGAAATCGCTTTATCACCATACCATCATATAAAGTCCCCTCTGTACTTAAAGAGGCATTTACTGATACTAACAGTGAAAAACTGCTGACAACTATTACCTTCTGTTGTGATGTCAACGATCCACAGGCAGATAACCGCATTGTTGTGATAGACAATACTCAACAATCCATTATCGGTTCTTTTTATTTACGGGGATCTGCTCAAGGTCAATTCCAGAGATGGGAAAGCCTACCTAACCGCAGGCAAACCCTACACCCTGTAGCAATGAAAATATCTGGTGACTATAGCGACTTATCGGATTTTGCCACATTGAAGAACAAGGAAAACGTTTCACTTCTGTGGTCTGACCCAAGCAACCGCAATAAGCCTCTGGCAATGAATACACTGAATTCAGAGTGGCAGTTCCAGGTTGATACCGACGGGCATTGGTATACAACCAATTATCCCGACTACATCATTACGGATGTCTCTGAGGATTGTATGCACCTTGTCTCACGGGATAACCCATGTCAGCGGAAAAAGATTATCAAACACAGCGCAGGGTATTACAGCTACGATACCGATAATAAAGGCAATGTTACCGGTTACCCTGACGGGATAGAGTCAATGCCCAAATATATTGAGCTGATTCTGAGACAAGACAGGCTCAACTTTCATGATATTGACCTTTGCCAGAACATTATTAACCGCTTGACACAAGGCGGAAATCTGTTGAATAAAGCAACACGTAATGACATCAAAAACTTGTTAGTAGACAAGCAATATGAAGTAAACCCATTTGTATGTACACTGTTACTCAAACTCGCTGCAGCCTATCACCACTGCAATCCCCATCATTTGAAAAAGGGCGATCTCGCTCTACCAATCAAGCTGTTATTCAGTCAGTACCTGAGCATTCGCAAAATGCTGGATGAAGACCGAATGCTTACACATGATGACGAAACGACTCTCATGACAGCCATGCTAAATCATGCGAAAAAGCAGACTGTCCCTATAAAGGATCGAGAGGAGTCACTAAGTCAGGAGGGTATCTGCTTCCTGATACCAAGAATTATCATTGAACGCTGTCGATATCTGGACCCTACCCTTCACAGGGAACTAGATAAATGGACAGAAACCATTGGGTTAATGCCTGACTGGACCCGTGGTTCAAAGTGTACAGAAAGATGTTTTATTAAAAAGGACGCACATGCCACTGATCTTGACTGGTACCATAACCTCAGACTGCCGTTCCATGGCATTGATACCAATGCGTTAGTTCACCATGAGAACGATCCAGTACAAATTTACAATATGACATCACCGTCGCGTGAACGTTTTACTCTTAATTTTCTTTTTTATTACAAGATTGCCCGAAATACCAGGCATCCAAAACATCAACAGCTCAAACAATTTCTTGCCAATATTGAAAGCCAAGATGAGTCAGTCAAAAAGCTGACGCTCTTTTTGCAACTCGTTATGGAAAGGCCCTCCTATTTTAAAGCCTACAACAGGGACGGTATCGGTGCTCCACCACGCCCTGAAGCGTTTGGACTACCCGCTGATTATGATGACACGCTGGATCCTTATCTTGAGCATGGCTGGAGTAGATACTCACAGAGACTTTCCAAAAGAGAGAAGAATTATCTGAGGGAAAAGGAGTTTCACCCTCACAAACAAACGCTTCAAGGGCAGTTATCCTGGTATTACTGGAATGCCTATTGGCAAAATAGCTGGAAATTGGATGCTCAAATGAGGCTCAAGACATTTGATCGCAGAAGCCGATTACTGAGTAAGAGCACACTCTATCTCCCCGTTATGCTCCCATGCCGCTTACACCATACGGACCCTCCGCCCTGTGAGGAAGTTAAATATACCGGGATTGACGTCAAATCACGCAATGAGGAAGACGCACAGACCACGTTTGAAGGCATGCGGAATGAGGTAGAGGATCTACTCAATAACTCAGCCGCTGATTTGAAAACCCTCCTTGTTCAGGAAGATGAAAACCTGCATAGGGGACGTGTTGAACAACAAATCAGGGATGTCAGCAGCCTCAGAGAACAAATGGAGCCACTGACCCATGTAGGGGATAAATGTTCACAGTCTTGTATCAAGCGCATCCTTGATGGCTTTGACACCCACATTGAACAACTGGAAGAACAGCAATCCCAGCCTAAATACCATCTGGGTAAGACCTGTCGCACGGCCAAAGAAAACATTGCACATTTAACAACCAATATTGGCGATCGATTAAATGCCCTGAATGCACGAATAACCGGTATCAGTGACCAACTGACAGAAAGACTGGCTGATTTTAGGACTGCACCCAACAAAAACGCAGCTATCCGTCATCACATCAAGTCAAATGGCGCCATACCGCTTTCAACACTGATTGCCATTATTGGCAAGGGCGACCCTACAAAACTCGCCGCATTGCACCCTGAATGGACCCATGAAGAATGTATCGAGGTATTTAACCTGGGCATTGAATATTTGCTCTGTGAAACGGAAAAACAACATGCCATTCGTATATTGGCTCTAGTGCATAAACTGGCTGCTCTCCTTGCCCGCTCAGATGACCACGCCCCACTTCCCGACGTTGCCATCACCGCACAAGAACAACTGGTTACCATGATTCACCAGGAAAGAGCTTATTCAGGACAGTCCGTGGATAACAAAAGTCAGCTTGAATTCCTGCTGTTTGAATACATTCAAAATATACGGGTACGTAAAGACCAGATTGAATCCTGTCAAAAACTGGAATCAAAAGACAAAATCAACGCAGAAATCCCCACCGGTTCCGGTAAATCAACCATCATATTGCCTTATCTCTGTTATAAGGCATTACTCGACGGTCAGTTACCTATCCTTGTCGTTCCATCAGACTTGATAGAACAACAAAAGGAAATACTCCGGAAAGGGATCTGCAAGGCGTTCAGCACAGAGCTGGTAGAATTTCATTTCGAAAGGACCCTGGCTCGTGATCCCGATTATATCGACCGGATGCTGTTGAGACTGAAATCAGCACATCGCGATAAAAAGATCGTACTTTGCAGGATGAACGAATTGCATGCAGTGATCAGCCTTGAACGTAAAGAACTGTTGCATTTGATAGAAAGGAGTGATCAGGATACAAGCGAGCTCTTAGAAGCACTGAAAAAGCTGGATGAATTACAACTCTATATTGAAGATAACGGGCGGGGCATCATCGACGAATCCAAGACCTGTTTCAACCCCAATCACAGCTATGATTACGCAGTGGGCACTCAGGCAGCACAGCCGGCCACAACGCGTGAAGCGATCAAGCACCTTTTCACCTTGATTCTGGAGGTTCTGAGTGAAGAATACAAACTCGACTTCATGCCAGGAGAAACGGGCTCAGACAGCTTAATCACACGGGAAAATTATAAAGAAAGCGTCGCGCCTAAATTGGCTGATCGTCTGGTCCCCCATTTTACTCTGCCTGTCATTGAGGATATTGGGCCAGAACTCACAGAGTTGATAAACACGAGATTGACCAAAGACGGATATCCATTTAATCCGGAAAACCTCAAACTTTTAATCCGCTGGGCCATGCACAATGATCTCAGCCAGAGTAATTTAGAACCTGATGTCAGAGAGATTCTCGACAGAATTCTGAAAACGCACCCCCAAAGAGAGCTTTACGCCACACTTCGACTCATGATCAGCACAATGGGGCAGACCTTGACGAGGAAAATCGGCGACAGCTATGGATTGAACGACGACGCCACACGCGTTATACCCTTTACTAATGGTATTCCGAACCCGAAAGCCGAATTTGCCTCACCAGAAATGAACATCATTTTAACGGCTCAGGCATTCATGCAAAAAACCATCGATCGGGATATGATGCGCAAGTGGAGCGCTGACCTTTCCACTCTTGAAGAAGAACTTCCCCCAGAGGAGGTTGTCGCTCATCCACAAATCGAACTTTTCAACGAACTGAAGCGCCGGGGCAACCTTGAAGACGAGATTGCCACCACAAGTCTGACGGATGTCCAAATCAACCATGTTTGCGAGGTATTCAATCAGCCTGAAAACCTGGATTTGAAACTTGAGTATCTTTGCGAAATCATCCTTCCTGAAATGAAACTGTTCACCCGAAAAGTCAATAGTTCAGCCTTTAATATCGTCTCGGCCTTCAAGAATCTGCGCACAGCATCAGGCACTGTCGATCCCAATGTTCTACCTAATGAGCTGGAAACCATAGAGGCCAAAGAGGCCGTCATACCTAACTTGCTCCAATTGTTGCAAGGCCGGTGGGATGCACCTGCCTCACCCATTCCCAAAACGACTACCGAGGAGGAACGCCTGCTTAGGATCGCAAGACAACACCGTGGCAATGCTACGGTCATCATTGATGCTGGCGACTGCTTCCGCTCATTGAGCCATACAACGATTGCCGAGTCCCTGCACAGGGAAATCTATCAACAAGGCAACGGCTGGCTTAATACCCCCATGCAGCAAACCCGGGGCATTATGGTATTTGACGCCAAGGGTATTCCATGGGTGAAAAAACGAGAGGGAGGCAACCTGGTTCTTTTTGAAAACTGCGGAATTAAAGCAGAACACCTGACCGTCATCATGAAAAAGGCCCAGACAGAAGGCACCGACCAGAAGATGCACCAGAACGCACATGCGGTGGTAACGGTTGATATCACCACCGATCTGCCTTTATGTATCCAGGCAATAGGCAGAATGCGCCAACTCACCAAAGGCCAATCGGTCGAACTTGCCTATATGGAAGAGCAGGAAGAATTACTGAAGCGTACAGTTGATGGGCATCCATGCAGCTATGGTGAGCTTATTCAGCATATGGCCAAAATAGAGAGTCAGCGCATCACCAATCAGGCTATTCCGTTAATGAACAACTACCTGAGAAATAGCATCGAAAGAATCATCTATATCGATTACCTTCGCGATAATGGTTTCAGTCAAAGCACCATAATGCAATTGATTAAAGACTCCAAAGAATTCATGGTGCCTACCACACAAATCGACCCGATGGACTTGATCAGTAGTGAGCGAGAAACCATTAGCCTGGAAGCAATGGCCGAGCGTATTTTTGAAGAATATCGCCCACTTCTCGAACGCCTCAGGCGTAACCACAGAGGGCTCAGGCAAACGCTTGATATAGAGACGCTTCATACCAAGTACATGAATTTCGTACGCACTCCGGAACGTGTTTTACCGACAGATGTTGACACCTTGACAGGCGCAGCACGTACAGAAGGCCAGTCTGACTCCACGGTTGAAGTCACCGTAACCCAGAAAAAAGAGCAGGAAGTTGAAAAAGATGTGACTCCTGCCACAACGCCTTCCTGCCTGGACTATAAGCCATATGACACCATTGAGTGGGATGGCAACTTCATAGATTGGTGTAAGGATCACTCTCCTGATTTCCATATCGGCAATGCACCTGTCTTTCTGGGGCCTAATACTAAACTGTTTGCTAAATCCAAATCGTGTATGTTCGGAAGGACGAACCCACTTAATCACAAGTACCAAAAACCCATTTATCAAGCGGTTGTCTTCAAACGTACAGGAGAACATCACTGGTCCCTGTTTATTGGCGATATCAGTGATATGGCCTACGTGAAAAAAGACATTGATCAGAAGACGGTAAAAATAAAACCGCCGGAGGTGGCTGTACCATTATCAGAGGAAAGTGAGTATGAAACAGCAGCTGAAACACTTGAAACTGACACACTGCCGGGGATAGACGATGGATGCTTTATCCACGCGGCAAAATATCCTTACAGGGTATGGGGAGACGGTCAATTCCTCAATGAGGATTACGCTTCAGATGAAAAATCTGCCATCAATTATTTCCTCAAACTGGCTGGCCTGTCAGGACGATACAGGAAAGAAGATGAAACACAAGCCTTTGAGCATTTCGCCGAGGCTGGCATCGAAATTTCAGGAATGGTCGATTTCCTTGAGCGTATCAGCAACGGCTATGAGCCATTGGCGGAACCGGTTAAAGACCTGAAAAATCTCTGGAATACACACAGGAAGGCAAAAGCTGCCTGATGAGGCAAATGCGATAAGCAACCTGGCTGGTTGCTTATCGCATGACGTCGTATCACTGATTATCCGGTATTACGCATTCCCGCTGCGATGCCTGCGATTGTCAACATCAGCGCCCGTTCAACGGATGGATTCACTGAATCCGGCTGATGCCTCGCACGGTACAGCAGCTCTGCCTGCAATACATGCAGGGGATCGGAATACGGATTGCGCAATTCAATCGCCTGACGCACCCAGGGATCCTGCTCCAGGAACGGATGACCATCCTTGAGTTCAACCATCACAGCAACAGCATCAGCGAGCATCTGCCGAAGTTTCTGTCCCAGACTTCGCAGATTTTCAGGCACCAGGCATTCTTCGTAATATTCTGCAGTTTCCGCATCGGATTTCAGGTAAACCATTTCCAGCAGCTCGAGCCGTGCCCGGAAAAAAGGCCACTGCCGGATCATTTCGGCCAAAACGGCCTTATGGCCAGACTCAATAGCACGACGCAATGCCACACCGCTTCCCAGCCATGCCGGCAACATTAAACGACACTGTGTCCAGGCAAAAATCCAGGGAATAGCCCGCAGGCTTTCAACACCACCATCCGGACGACGCTTGGCGGGGCGACTGCCCAGTGGCAATCTACCCAGCTCCTGTTCCGGTGTCGCCGCCCGGAAGTACGGCACAAAATCCGGTTCCTCACGGACTATTCCACGGTAAGTTGCCAGGGATTCCTGTGTCATCTGATCCATGAGTTGGCGCCATGCAGGCTCAGGGGCTGGCGGCGGCAACAATGTCGCTTCCAGCGCTGCGCTGGCATATAGCGAAAGGCTTTGCACCGCAATAGCAGGGAAACCAAACTTGAACCGGATCATCTCCCCCTGCTCCGTCACCCGTAGATAACCGGCAACTGACCCTGGAGGCTGGGAAAGAATAGCAGCATGTGCAGGACCACCACCACGCCCTACGGTTCCCCCACGACCATGGAACAGTGTCAAACCAATACCCGCTTTGTCACAGATAGCCGTCAATCCTTCCATTGCTCGGTATTGCGCCCATGCCGCCGCCATCTGGCCGGCGTCCTTGGCAGAATCCGAGTAACCGATCATGACCATCTGTCGATTACCCGCATAATCCCGGTACCAGGGCAATGACAGCAACGTCTGCATGGCGGTTTCAGTATGTTCCAGATCCGCAAGGGTCTCAAACAGTGGAGCGACCGGCATATTAAAACGACAACCGGTTTCCCTTAGCAACAGGATGACGGATAAAACGTCTGATGGCTCACGGGCCATGGATATCACGTAAGACCCCAATCGCTCCTGCTTCTGGGTCGCAATCACGCGACAGGTATCCAACACTTCCTGTACTTCATCGGAAGGCTGCCAAGCCATGGGAATTAATGGTCGACGGTTGTCCAGCTCTGCCAGCAGAAACGCCTGACGCTCCTGCTCAGTCCATTGCACATAATCCCCCAGCCCCAGGTATTGGGTCAGCTCCGAGAGAACCCCCGTATGACGCGCGGCTTCCTGACGTATATCGAGCCTGACCAGCCCCAGTCCGAAACAGCGGGCACGGCGCAGCAGATCCAGTAATGGGCCTCGGGCAATCACAGACAGGCCAACGTCGCACAGTGAGTCATAACAAATCTGAAGGGGGGCAACTAACGCTTCATCACTCTCCAGGATACCGTCGTCTGAAGCATCCCGCCCTGCCAGTTTCTGTTCGCAATAACGGCGTGTCGCCTTGAGGCGTTCCCGCAATTCCTTCAGCACCAGACGATAAGGTTCGTGGCTGCCACGGGCCTGGTAACTCAGGTCCGGGGAGCATTCCGCCATTGACAGCTCACTGATCAATGGCTGTAGCTCGCGGAGAAACATGTCTGCCGCCATCCAGCGGCTCAGAAACAGCACCTCACGGGTCACCGCGGCCGTGACATTCGGGTTCCCGTCACGATCGCCTCCCATCCAGGAAGCAAACCGAACCGGCATGGCATCCTGTGGTAGATGATAGCCGGTATATTGATGCAGTCGTTCATCCAGCTGCCGCAGAAACTCCGGCAACGCATGCCAGAGTGAGTGCTCTACCGTGGCATATCCCCATTTGGCTTCATCAACAGGCGTCGGCCGATGACTGCGAATTTCTTCGGTATGCCAGATCTGACCAATCAACTGCTCAAGGCGATTGACCAGACGCTCACGCTCCCGCGGCAACAGGTCGGAATGTTCCATTTGTGTCAGGCACTCCGTAATTTCAGAGTGCTTTTGAATGACGGTTCTGCGAGTTACCTCTGTGGGGTGAGCAGTGAGCACCAGCTCAATGGTCATTGCGGCAACACTGTCGCGGATCTGCTCTGGTGTAAACTGACGGGATTTCAGGCGGACAAAGAGTTCATCCAGCTTATCGGGAACGCAAACATCCTGCTCACACTGACGCGATACGGTATGAAACTGTTCCGCGATATTGGCAAGATTAAGAAACTGGGTAAAAGCACGGGTGACGGGCACCAGCTGGCTGTCATCGAGGTTTTTCAGCAAAGCCACCAGTTTTGCATGATCGGCCTCATTGCCTTCACGGCCTGATTTTGACAAATGGCGGATCTGTTCGATCTGGTCAAGAAACTCGTCACCCAAATGCGCCTTGATGGTATTGCCCAGCAATTCTCCCATCAGGTGAACATTGCTTTTGAGTGCTGACTGCTCGCTGGTCATAAACCTTTATGTCCTGTACGGATTGGTTAACAAGTGCCACGTTTTCAAGAAAACCCTTTGTAACCTGAACCAGCGGGTTTGCCAAGTCAATAAACATAACATCTGTAACAGCAATATCACCGTCATGGAAGGCTAAGTTACCCCTGATGGTTGGTTGACCTATACTCCCTGAACCATCCGGCTATCAGGGGATGACTGTTATGAATTCCAGGCTCTTTCAAAATTTCATTGATGCGATTTCGTTATTAAC
>MUIA01000345.1 GCA_002084115.1 Oceanospirillales bacterium LUC14_002_19_P2
CAATATTCTCAAAACCTTCGGGTAACTGTGGTCGGCGAGACATCGTTTCAAAGAGAATTCGTTGATGATGCCTAAGGATAGCTGGCATCAGGCTTAGGACTTAGAAAATACGATTGGTATAATTTGGGGCAAGCTTCTCGTCGGTCTTCTGCTTGGGGCTGGTCTGTATTTTACGTTTCGGAGTCGCTTTGTGCAGATCCGCCGCTTTGGCTTCGCCATCAAAACCATGATGGGTAGCCGGGCCAAAGACGAGCATCATCACATTTCTTCTTTCCAGGCTTTCTGCACCAGTCTGGCTGCCCGTGTCGGCACCGGTAACCTGGCGGGTGTTGCTGTTGCCATTTTCATGGGCGGCCCCGGCGCAGTGTTCTGGATGTGGATGATCGCCCTGCTGGGTATGTCCACCAGCTTCGTGGAAAATACGCTGGCACAGCTCTACAAATCCAACAACCACGATGGCACTTACCGTGGCGGCCCGGCTTACTACATCGAGAAAGCCCTGGGACAACGCTGGCTGGGTATCATTTTCTCCTGCTCCCTGATCGTGGCGTTTGGTTTTGCCTTTAACAGCGTGCAGTCCAACTCTATTGCTGCTGCCATGGCTGTGTACGAGATTCCGCCGCTGGCTGTCGGTATTGTTCTGGCTATTGTGGCCGCTTTGATTGTATTCGGCGGAATCCGCGCCATTGCCCGCTTTGCGGAAATGGTTGTGCCCTTCATGGCACTGGCGTATCTGGCGCTGGCTCTATTTGTCATGCTGCTGAATATCACTGAAATGCCTGCTGTGCTGTCTCTGATATTCAAGAGCGCCTTTGGTATTGAAAGTGCTGCCGGTGGTGGTGTCGCTTACCTGATGAAGACCGCTATGGAGCAAGGCATCAAGCGTGGCCTGTTCTCTAACGAAGCTGGTATGGGTAGTGGTCCGAACGCAGCGGCAACCGCAACACCGACCCCGTACCACCCGGCCACTCAGGGCATCATGGGTATGCTGGGCGTGTTCGTAGATACCATCGTGATCTGTTCTGCAACGGCCGCCATCATCCTGGTGTCCGGCCAGCTGCACAGCGGTAATGAGCTGACCGGTATTGCCCTGACCCAGGCGGCGCTGTCCAATGAAATCGGTGGCATCGGTAACCACTTCATTGCTCTGGCCATCCTGTTGTTCGCGTTCACTTCGCTGATCGCCAACTACTACTACGGTGAATCCAACCTGCGATTTATCAAAGACAACAAAGCCGTACTGATGGTTTACCGGGTACTGGTGCTAGGTATGGTAGTCTGGGGTGCTGTCGGTGAACTGCCGGTTGTATGGTCTTTTGCAGACCTGGCCATGGGAGTCATGGCGCTGATCAACCTGACCGTGATTCTGCTGCTGGCCGGTCAGGTCTTCAAGGTTCTCAAGGACTTTGATGATCAGCTGGATGCGGGCCTGACACCGACATTTGACCGGAAGAAGTTCCCATTTCTGGATAAGACCATGGATCCGGATGTCTGGAATGATGCACCGGAAACGGCTCGTAAGATGGATACTGACACCGTTTCAGAACAGTCCCTGAGCGCAGCTCAAAACGCCTGATCGTTCGTTTCGTTTGCAAGCCTGCAGAATCCCCGTGCCGACTGGCACGGGGATTTTTTCGTTCAGGGGTTTGTGCGAATCGTAATCGAACTACCGGAAAGACTCAGCCCTTGGATCAACAGCGAGCCGAAAGACCCGCCCGTGCTGCCCAGCACCCGGATATTGTCCATGGCAATGGATTCCACATAATCCGGCAGGTTAAAACGCACAGCACCTTCATTGACCAGAATTTCTACCGGGCTGACACCGTCCTTGTATCGAACCCCGGAAATAAGGGTATCGCCCTCGATGAAATTCAGTAATGGCAGCGACGTCTGCAGCACCTGACCTAATGCTGCCAAACCGGGATCCTGCTGGTTGGCTTCATTAAACTGGGGTTGCTGCTCATCAAATCCTTGCGCGGATATTGTCGACAATGCCGCATCATCCAGCGGAACCAGACCTGGCATACTGATTTCTACATGCGTGCTACGCAGCTAGCCATCCGGCAGCGGCACCAGCTCGGCATGAACCGGTCGCAAAGCCAATAAAGAGAGAATGAATAACAATAAAAATACTGCATAGGGAAACAGGTTACTATCGTGTCGCGCTGCCTTGGCGACACACCTGACCGACTTCTTCATAACCACAACATCCTGTCATTACAAGCATTCATAACCGCCAGATAAATCCGTTACCTGACACCCTGACTATAGCAATCCACAACCACCGGAATTCACCGGACTGCGCCACCGAGACAGTGGTTATCGCCAAGGGTTATCAAAGCTTTAATACTTGCTTCATTTCTTACGTAATCGCCATAATCAACCCACTTCCCTCTCGCAGGCAGCCCCCTCGACATTGACCAGTATCACGCACTGGGTTAGTGTTCGATGCAATTATCCCTGCCCAAAAAGGTCGCCCTGATGCCAAGCAAGAAAGCGGGCTTTGCTTTCGAAAAATCCCTCTCGGAACTGGAAACCCTGGTGGAGAAAATGGAGTCCGGTGACCTGACGCTGGAACAATCCCTCGCGGCATTTGAACAAGGCATCGGCCTGACCCGTGAATGCCAGAAAGCCCTAGATGACGCCGAACAGAAAGTGCGCATCCTGGTAGAAAAAAACGGCCAGCTGGAATCCCGCCCCTTCGAGAGTGATGTTGACGAGTAATGGACATCAAGCAGTACATTCAGACCTGCCGCCAATGGGCGGATGCCGGGCTTGAGCAGGTCTTTGCCCATTATCAGCCAGCCGAGGCACGCCTGCATGAAGCCATGAAGTACAGTGTTTTCAATGGTGGCAAACGAATTCGTCCGATGCTGGTACGCGCTGCCTGCGAAGCGCTGGGAGGCACTGCACAGAAAGCATTACCCGGCGCCTGTGCGGTTGAGTTAATTCATGCCTATTCACTGGTCCACGACGACCTGCCCGCGATGGATGATGACGACCTGCGCCGCGGCCAACCCACCTGCCACAAAGCCTTCGATGAAGCCACCGCAATTCTGGCGGGAGACGCACTACAGTCGCTGGCATTTGAAACCCTGACCCACCCTGCATTGACCAACAGTGACACACTCGCGGCTGACTACCGCCTCCGGCAGGTCACCCTACTGGCCAAGGCGGCAGGCAATCACGGTATGGCTGCTGGCCAGTCACTGGATATGCAGGGCACGGGAAACACCCTTACGCTATTGGAACTGGAAAATCTGCACCGTCACAAAACCGGTGCGCTGATTGAAGCCAGTGTCACCTTGGGCGCGCTGTCCGCAGGCATCATGGAACCGACTGAGATTGAACCGCTACAAACCTATGCCCATGCGATAGGTCTGGCCTTCCAGGTTCAGGACGACATTCTTGATGTCACGGCCTGCACTGCGACACTGGGCAAACAACAAGGTGCTGATATCAGTTTGGGTAAGAACACCTATGTCTCCCTGTTAGGGCTTGAGGCTGCCCGTGAAAAAGCCGATCTGTTGCGGGATGAGGCCCTGCAAGCCCTGCGTGATCTGGATGAACGAGCCGCTCCCCTGCGCCTGTTGGCCGACTACATCGTGAGCCGTCACCACTGATGACCAGTACCATCCCCGACCAAAGACCTTGTACGCCGCTGCTGAACACTATCCATCACCCAAACGACTTGCGACGTTTACACCGGGAGCAGCTGCCGGCACTGGCCAGAGAACTTCGCCAGTTTATTCTCTACGCCGTCGGACAGACCGGCGGTCACCTGGGCGCAGGTCTTGGCGTAGTGGAATTAACCCTTGCACTGCATTATGTCTTTAATACGCCGGAAGACCGTCTGGTCTGGGATGTGGGTCACCAATGCTACCCACACAAGATCCTGACGGGACGCCGTGAGCAAATGGCCACCCTGCGCCAACGTGATGGCCTTTGCGGTTTTCCCGATCGTTCAGAAAGCGACTATGACTGTTTTGGCACCGGTCATTCCAGTACCTCAGTCAGCGCAGCACTCGGGATGGCCATTGCGCTGGCATGCAAGGACAGTGACCGGCAGGCCATCGAGGTAATTGGCGATGGCGCCATGACCGCTGGTCAGGCCTTTGAAGCGCTGAACCATGCGGCCTGCGTCAACGCCAACATTCTGGTCATATTGAACGACAATGACATGTCGATTTCCCCCAGTGTCGGGATGCTTGCCCGATACCTGCGTGGCATAGAAACGTCTCGCACACACCAGAACCCGCAGGCCGCATCACCCGTTTTGTTTGAAGACCAGGGTTTCGACTACACCGGCCCGATAGATGGCCACAATCTGGATGAACTGCTGGGAACACTGTTTTCGCTTAAGCAGCAAACCGGCCCCCGGCTGTTGCATATTGTCACCCGAAAAGGGAAAGGGTATCCGGCAGCCGAACAGGACCCGGTGGGCTACCATGCACTCACGAAAATCATCCCGGCCAAAACCGAGCCCAAACCCAAAAAACCTACCTACGCCAATATTTTTGGCCAATGGCTGTGCCATGCCGCGGCCAAAGACAAGCGCCTCTATGGCATTACGCCAGCAATGCGCGAAGGTTCCGATCTGGTGCGCTTTTCACAGCAGTTTCGCGACCGTTACTTTGACGTGGCGATTGCCGAACAGCATGCCGTCACGTTTGCCGCAGGTCTCGCCAGTGAAGGCATGAAGCCTGTGCTGGCCATTTATTCTACATTCCTGCAGCGGGGGTATGACCAGCTGATCCACGATGTGGCCCTGCAAAACCTGGATGTGCTGTTCGCCATCGACCGCGCTGGTCTGGTCGGTGAAGATGGGCCAACCCACCATGGCGCTTTTGATATCGCTTACCTGCGCTGTATTCCCAATATGGTCATCATGACGCCCAGTAACGAACAGGAGTTATGGTGGATGCTGAATACCGCCTACCAGCATTCCGGGCCGGTAGCCGTTCGCTACCCCAGAGGCAGTGGTAATGGTTTACCGGTAGAGCAGACCCGTGAGACTCTGCCATTTGGTAAAGGCCGAATTACACGACAAGGAAAAGATATAGCGCTAATCGCCTTTGGCACCTTGCACAATGAAGCAATGGCGGCGGCAGAACAACTGAATGCCACTGTGGTGGATATGCGTTTCGCCAAACCACTGGACACTGAACTCCTGACAAGACTGAGCGATACACACCCACTGCTAGTTACGGTTGAGGATGGCGTCACAATCAACGGTGCAGGCGCAGGCGTTGAAGCCTACATTCGTAGGACACATCAACAACTCGAGATACTAAAACTGGGATTGCCTGATCACTTCATCCACCATCAATCACTTGCAGAGCAATTATCACGCTGCGCATTGGATTGTGCTGGCATTATCAAACAGGTAGAGGGGTATTTGGAGAGGCGATAGCTGTTCCGACAGGTAAGCAACTTGAACAGAACAGCATCAAAAAGACACGATCAATAGACCAAGCGGGATTGCTCAGGCATTGTTGTAAAGGTGGCCTAATTTCCAGACCTTGGTCGACAGGTACCGCTCATTATGAGGGTTCTGTCCTGTTTGCAATGGCACACGCTCAACCACATCAATATCCTGCTGACGCAACGCCTCAACCTTCCGTGGGTTGTTCGTCATCAATCGCAGCTTGTTAATACCCAGATGATTCAGCATGGGACTGCACATATCATAGGTACGCAGATCCGGCGCAAAACCCAATTGCTCGTTCGCTTCAACGGTATCAGCCCCGGCATCCTGCAGATGGTAAGCCCGCACTTTGTTCAATAATCCAATACCACGACCTTCCTGCCGCAGGTACAGTAAAACCCCCTGACCGGCTTCAGCAATCGCCTTCAGTGCTGCCTGGAGCTGTGCCCCACAGTCGCAACGCATGCTGAATAGCGCGTCCCCCGTCAGGCACTCTGAATGCACACGGGCCAGGACCGGTTCACCGGTATTGAATTCCCCCATCGTCAACGCCAGATGCTCTTTCCCGGTGGCACGATCTTCAAAGCCATGCATGCTGAACGTGCCGAAAGGAGTAGGCAACCTGGATGACGCAATGAAAACGACAGACACTCCACGTTCCTCAACTTCTCGTGCGGAAACGCATTGTAACAGCAGGATAAAACTCAGGCGAGAAAGGATAGACCAACCGGCCAAATATTCAGCATGGTACGGTAGAGGGATTCATGGACATGATCAGTACTTGGCCTCAAGGTACATCACATCGCCTTCATCACGCATTTTCACCTTACGCAGAAAACTCATCCCGAGAAGGATAATGCTGGGAAAATCGCCTTCATGGATGGCGGCATCCACATTACGTACGGTTAGGCCATCAATACTGACCGACTTGAGTTGCACCAGAAAACCACGCACCTGACCACTGGCTGTTGAGATCGCAATCGGCTCACCGTTTTTATACTCAACGCCCAACGCATTGGCATGCTTTGAACTCATCCCAACCGCCGTGGCACCGGTATCCACCACCATGTCAGCCAAACGGCCATTCACCAGCGCTTTCACATAATAATGCCCATCATTATCCCGGAAGATTTTGATCGTTTTCTTGCTGGATTCTTTATAACCATTACTGATCTGACGAGATAAAGGGAATTCACGTGCCTGCCCATTAACCTGCAAAACGGCACGGGTACCATCAACAGACAATAATTTGACACCACCAGGGCCTGTATTGCCAACTTTCAGCATCACCTGACGGCCTTCAATGATGACAATCGCCGCACCCGGAAATAGGCCCACCACCTGCACCATCACGGCTTGCACGCTGCCTGCAAACAAGGCACCAGCCAAAGCAATCACTGCCATCAACGGCCTTATTGTTGTTATCAATCTGCAATCCTCTTGCCACACATCACGCTTTGAATCGTTTTAATAACGCGTTTTTATAAAGATAAAGAATAGTATGCGCTATCACGCCATCACAAAAACAATCACCTGCATTACTATCAAAGCATATAACCCAGCGATCAGGTCATCCACCATAATCCCCATGCCGCCGGGCATACGCTTGTCAGCCAGGGAGATGGGCCAGGGTTTCCATATATCAAATAGACGAAACAGGATGAACCCCACAATGATCCAGAGCCAGCCTGCCGGGGCCGCCAACATTGTCAGCCAATAGCCACAGAACTCATCCCAGACAATACCGGGATGATCATGCACCCCCAGATCTTTCGCGGTTTTACCGCACAGCCAAATCCCCAGCATCGAAGCCAGCACCAAAACCACAACATACACCGGCAAAGACAACTGGGATAACAACAGGTACAGAGGAATCGCTGCCAGCGTTCCGAAAGTGCCCGGTGCTTTGGGGGCCAGACCAGAACCGAAACCAAAAGCCAGGAAATGAACAGGATTGGAAAGCCTTACTGGAATGGACAAGGCGGGGTTTACTCCTTTCTTTTACGCGTCATGAAGACAGTAATTTTCAGGGAAAATGCCGAAATCCGCCTTCCGACGGGTCAACGAACTGACCATCAAGGCGAATACCGGATTGTTCCACGATGGTTCCAATGGCCACAATCGGTATCGGCGATTCACTTTCAGCAATGGCAGACGCCGGGGAGGTGAAGCAGAGTTCATAATCATCCCCCGCAGTCAGCGCCAGCGAACGAGTCTGGTCTGCAGGATAAACAGCACACAGCGCATCAGAGAGTGGCAGGGCATCTGAATTCAGTGTCGCGCCGCATCCACTGGCTCGCAGAATATGGCTAAGGTCACCCAGCAAGCCATCCGATATATCAATCGCCGCCGTTGCACCCTGCTCAACCAACCACTGCCCAAGTATCAAACGCGGTTGCGGTCGATAATAACGCGCCAGCAATGCCGTTTCACTGGCATTTTTACCATCTCCGATTCCTGCTCCCTTGAGTACCAGAGGCAAGGCGGCTCCCGCATCCCCCAAGGTACCACTGACATAGACGGTATCACCGGGACGGGCGCCATTGCGTTGCAACGCACTACCCGCAGATACAATGCCTTGAACATGGAGGGAGACTGTTAGTGGGCCACGCGTCGTATCACCACCGACCAGCGGAATACCACAACGTTTAGCAAGATCAGCCATACCCTGACAGAAACCTTCCAGCCAGACAGTATCTACTTTGGTTAACGTCAGCGCGAGGAAGAAACTATGAGGCTTGGCGCCCATGGCAGCGAGGTCACTGACACTGACAGCCAGCGCCCGCCAGCCCAGCAGAACCGGTTCAATACCGGCAGGGAAGTGGACACCCTCAACGAGGGTGTCAATGCTTTGCACCATCTGCCATCCGTCGGGTACAGACACCACGGCGCAGTCATCACCGATACCCACGATCACACCGCCCTCGCAACCGGGCTGACCGGTCAATGCAGGCTGGTTGAAGTAGCGGGCAATCAGGTCAAACTCGTTCATGGCATCCTGCCTGGATCAGCGTGCGTTGCGGTTACGGAATTCCTTCACTTCAGCGGCACGCAGGCGCGGCGCCAGCTTGTCCAGGATCCCGTTGATGTACTTGTGGGAATCCTGACCACCAAAACGCTTGGCCAGTTCAATCCCTTCGTTGATAACAACACGGTAAGGCACATCGTGGCGTTCCATCAGCTCATAGCAGCCGATACGCAGCGCGGCACGCTCGACGGGGTCCAGCTGTTCCAGTGAACGGTCCAGCAGCGGTGCGATGGAGGAATCAATCTGGCTGGCGCTGCGGGCAATACCCTGCAGCAGCTCGCGGAAATACCCTTCGTCCACCTTGGACATATCATTGTTCGCGCGGAACTGGACTTCAATCTCAGTGACGGACTCACCGGCCATCTGCCACTGGTACAACGCCTGCAAGGCCATTTCCCGCGCCTTGCGGCGCTGCTGCGGACGGCCCTTGCCGGCCTTGGGTTGATCGCTCAAATTACAACTCCAGATGCTTCAACAGGCTGACCATTTCGAACGCGGCCATGGCGGCTTCCTCGCCCTTGTTACCCATCTTGGTACCGGCCCGTTCAATCGCCTGTTCAATGGTATCGACAGTCAGTACGCCAAAGGACACAGGCACTTCATGCTCCAGCATGACATTGGCCATTCCCTTCACGCACTCACCGGCTACAAAATCAAAATGCGGGGTACCGCCGCGGATGACCGCGCCCAGTGCCACCACCGCATCAAACTGTCCCTGCTTTGCCACCTTCTTCACCACCAGCGGCAGCTCGAAAGCGCCGGGGCAGCGAATCACGGTGATATTCGCTTCCGGAACCCCGTGGCGCTTCAGTGCATCAATCGCACCGTCAAGCAGGCATTCGACCACGTAGGCGTTCCAGCGGGTAACCACGATGGCGTACTTGCCGTCGTTGCTGGTCAGTGTCCCTTCCAGGGTCTTGATTCCGGACATGAATGACTCCTTAAACGCTGATAAGCGCTAATAAGCAAAACCTGCAACAACGTCGCAGGTCAGCGTAACCATGTTCTACCGCCCTGATACCAGGACGGTCATTTGTTATTACTCACACGGGAGATATTCGACGATCTCCAGATCAAATCCGGACAGCGCACCGAACTTCATCGGGGAACTCAGCAGTTTCATCTGCCCGACGCCCTGATCACGGAGGATCTGGGAGCCCGTTCCCACGGTCAGGTAGGCGCCACCCGGATTACGGTTCGCCTTGCGCACCGGTTCCATGAACTGTTCCAGACTCTCGCCCAGCAGGGCATAGTCGTCTGCATCCAGCAGTACCACAACACCTTCGCCCTCTTTAGCGACCCGCGCCAAGGCTGCCGGCAGCGGCCAGCTGTTGCTGTCTTCTTTGCGCGCACCCAACAGATCCCGGAAGGTTTCTGCCTGGTGAACCCGAACCAGCGTTGGCCGGTCTTTGGCCGGATGCCCCATGGTCAACGCCAGGTGGGTCCGGCCGGTAATGCTGTCGTCGTAGACCGTCATGCGGAAATCACCGTAAACGGTTTTCAGCGGGTGTTCGATCCGACGCTCAATGGTCTTTTCATGCATGATCCGGTAGTGGATCAGGTCTGCAATGGTACCGATCTTCAGGTTGTGCTTTTCAGCAAACAACTCGAGGTCTGGGCGGCGGGCCATGGTACCGTCTTCTTTCATGATTTCAATAATCGCCGCTGATGGCAGCAAGCCTGCCAGGCGAGCCAGGTCACATCCTGCCTCGGTATGGCCGGCACGGCTCAACACGCCGCCGGTCATGGCGCGCAGCGGGAAAATATGTCCCGGCTGCACAATATCTTCCGGTCGTGAATTGCCATCAATGGCTACCCGAATCGTATGGGCACGGTCCTGGGCGGAAATACCGGTGGTCACACCACTGGCCGCCTCAATAGACACCGTGAAGGCCGTCCCCTGCGCCTCCCGGTTGTCGCTGACCATCTGGTTCAGCTTCAGGTAATCGCACCGTTCACCGGTCAGTGTCATGCAGATCAGCCCGCGGGCTTCCTTGGCCATGAAATTGATGATTTCCGGCGTGACCTTCTCCGAGGCCACGATCAGGTCACCTTCATTCTCCCGGTCCTCATCATCCATCAGGATGACCATTTTCCCCTGACGGATATCCTCGATGAGTTCTTCTACGGTATTCAATTGCATGCTTCTTTCCCGACTGGGTTGATTGCAGGCCTCGGCCCCGGCCACTCTCCCGCTCCCTCAGGAGTCCCCCGGAGAACAGCAGAAAAACCTCAGCGCATAAAACCGTGTTCGGTCAGGAAGGCTTCGGTCAGATGACCGGCTTTACCCTCCTGCCCACCCGCGAGCCCTTGGGCATCCGCCGGTGTTTGCCGCCCCTGCAGCAGCCGCTCCAGGTAGCGGGCAATAATATCGACTTCCAGATTGACCAGCGTACCGGGCTGCCAGTTAAGGATCGTGGTTTCCTGGGCGGTATGGGGCACGATATTCAGGTCAAACCATGAACCATCGACTGCATTGACAGTCAGACTGACACCGTCAACCGTGATGGAACCTTTTTCAGCAATATAGTGAGCAATTGCTGCGGGTGCTTCCACACGGTAACGCCAGGAGCGGGCGGACTGCTCAATCATCCGGACAGTGCCAACGCCATCCACATGTCCGCTGACAATATGGCCGCCTAAACGGGAGGTCGGCATCATCGCCTTTTCCAGGTTGACCGACGAGCCGGGACCCAGCGTCTTCAGCGCGCTTCGTTCCAGGGTTTCCAGTGACACATCCGCCACGAACCCATCACCGGGTAACGCCACGGCGGTCAGGCAGACGCCATTGGTGGCAATACTGTCACCCAACTGAACATCAGCCAGATCCAGCTTGCCGGTCGCCACTTCCAGACGAACATCACCGCCGCGGCGCTCAAATCGACGCACCAGGCCCACTGCCTGAATGATTCCCGTAAACATCGTTACCCTGTCACTTCAATCGCGTTAGTTCGCCATGCCTTTCACTGCAGGCGGTTACCACCGGGGCTCTCCCGGTACGGCTGTCAGACGCAGATCCTGACAGATTCGGCGCACATCCGTCATGGTCAGCGGAATTCTGTCACTCATATTGCCCAGCGGCAGGTCAAACAGCGGGCGGGCAGCACTGCCCATCAGCACAGGTGCCATGTACACCAGCAACTCATCCAGCAAGCCGGCCTGTAAAAAACTGCCTGCCAGGGTGGCACCAGTTTCCACCAGCACCTCGTTGCATTCACGCTGTCCCAGCAGGGTCATCAGCGCCGCCAGATCGACCCGACCGTCCGGGGCGGGCAATTCTACCACTTCCACGCCCTCAGACTGTAGCGCATTCTGTTTTTCCCGGTCAGAATCGGCGGTTACCACCAGCGTTTTACCCGTTTGCCGCAATATTTTTGCCGTCAGCGGGATGCGCAGGGACGAATCCAGTACGACCCGCAGCGGCTGCTTTTCTGCAGCCAGTTCAGGCTCATCAATATGCAGCTCAGCCGGCCTGACAGTCAGGGAAGAATCATCCTGCAGGATAGAACCAACACCAGTGACAATTGCGCAGGAACGTGCTCGCCACTGCTGCACATCACTGCGGGCGTCAGGGCCCGTGATCCATTGGGATTCACCGGATGCCATAGCCGTTCGCCCATCCAGACTCATGGCCAGCTTGCAACGCACCAGCGGTCGCTGATTGACCATTCGCGAGATAAACCCGGGATTAAGCGCTTTCGCTTCTTCTTCAAGCAGACCGGATGCCGTTGTGATTCTCGCTTTTTCCAGTAGCTGAAAACCACCACCATCCACCCGCGGATTAGGATCACGCATAGCAGCAATCACGCGACTGACACCAGCATTAATCAGCGCCTGAGCACAGGGCGGTGTGCGTCCCTGGTGACTGCAGGGTTCCAGAGTGACATAGGCTGTCGCTCCCAGGGCATTACTCCCGGCCATGGTCAGCGCATTGACTTCCGCATGCCCCTCACCAGCACGGATATGCCAACCTTCTCCGACTATCCGACCGTCACGCACCAGCACGCAGCCAACGCGCGGATTGGGCATCGTGGAATAAAGTCCCTTACGGGCCAGCTGCAGCGCACGGGCCATCCAGCACCGGTCGTCATGGGTGAAGCTTGTCATACGGTCATGTAACCAACAGTGAATACTAACGGATCAAGACATCGTTCGGGATTGGGATTCTAGCGTATTTCAGGGGGGCTTATGTAGCCGCTCTACGCAAACTCAGGCCATTTCCCTCATTCTGAAAAGAGTCATGACAACAAACTCAATGACGATATACCCCACTTATCATCATATGCTCAATCTGGATAAGGAGATATTATGAACTGATAACACCAGAACATTAGCCATCCCCTCCAGTTCATGAATAATTACAGCCAGCAAAACGTGGATCAGGCGCCAGGTCTTCACATCCGTTGATACAACAAAGATTCATAACCCACAGGGTTCATGATCTCCAAAGTGAGACTTGTCATGGCTATTGCGGCTCCACGCGTTACGATTATAGGCTCCGGCAACGCCGACCTGACGGCGGCTTATCATCTATCCCTTCACGGTTGCGACACCTGCCTGTATGGTGCACCGGGCTTTACCGGCCCACTGGATGACATTCGCGAACACGGCGGCATCCGCGCCCTGGAAACCCTCAACGGCGTCAATCTCAGCTTTGCCAGTTTTCGTGAAATCCATACCGTGACTGACGATATTCAGGAAGCCGTCGCCTTTTCCGACATTCTGATACTCCCCGTTCCTTCCTTTGCCCAACTCGCCCTGTTCGAAAGCATGCTGCCACATCTGAAGGACAACCAGATGATTGTGCTGCTACCCGGCAATTACGGTTCACTGGAACTGCGTCGTCGTCAGAAAGAATTGGGTTACCAGCAAGACCTGATTTTTGTCGATGCCATTTCCATCCCCTGGGCCTGCCGGATCAGCGGCCCGGCCGAAGTCGCCATCATGGGCATCAAGGAATACCTGCCTCTGGCAGCGCTGCCCGCCTCCCGCACCGATGAAGCCATTGAACGTCTCACGCCAGTGATGCCGCTGCCCCTGAAAGCTCTGGCCAACGTAATTGCCGCAGGCCTGGAAAACATCAACTATGGGGGCCATCCACTGCTGACCACGCTGAACATGGGTCTGCTAGAAAACTTCAGAGGTGACTTCAATTACTACAAGGATTGTTGCTCCACTGCGACCGCTCGTGCTGCCGCCGTCATGGAAGAGGAACGCATCCAGATCGGTAAGGCCATGGGACTGGAGCTAGTGCCAGAACTGGAGGCCATGAACAGCCTTTACGCGATGGACTGTGAAACCGTGTACGAAGTGAACCGTACCTCAGAAACCCACGGCAAGATCATCTCCGCCCCGGACAGTTCCGAGCACCGCTATATCACGGAAGACGCCGCTTACCTGCTGGTACCCTGCAAGGAATTCGCCCGGTTAACCGGTACAACAACGCCCATGATCGACGCCTGCCTGAACATCGATAACGCCTACAACAATGCCGACTACCTGGCGACAGGGCGCAACCTGAAAGCCATGGGGCTCGATGGATTGAACGTCGAACAAATCATGGCAGCTGTTGCCTGACATACAACAAAACACCTCCCCGCAAGGGGAGGTACAGTCGCCGACCAGCCGTACCGGAGCGAACATGGCCCGATTAAAATTCCCCTCTGCCTACACGATCCTGTTTTTTCTAACCATCGTGATGGCAGTACCGACTTGGGTGGTACCCGCCGGTCAGTACCAGATGACCACCAACGAAGACCTGGGCCGCGAAGTGCCCGTTGCTGGCACCTATCACATCGTGGAAGCCAGCCCACAGGGATTCGCTGATGTTGTGTTGGCCCCCATTGATGACTTCTACAACCACAGCACCTATTCCGCCAATGCTATTGATGTTGCCCTGTTTGTCCTGATCATTGGCGGCTTTCTGGGCGTGGCTACGCAAACCGGTGCTATTGATGCTGGTATTGCCCGAATTACCGAGCGCCTGAAAGGTCGGGAACAATGGATGATTCCGATCCTGATGGGTATTTTTGCCGCCGGTGGTACTGTTTACGGTATGGCAGAAGAAACTATCCCGTTCTATGCCCTGCTGATCCCTGTCATGATTGCAGCCGGTTACGATGCAGTGACCGGTGTCGCGATTATCATGGTCGGCGCAGGCATCGGCTGCCTGGGTTCAACCATCAACCCCTTTGCTACGGTTATTGCCTCCAATGCGGCTGGTGTCAGCTTCACTGATGGACAGCTGCCACGCGTTATTATTCTCGTACTGGGCTGGCTGGCCTGCGTGGTTTATGTCATGCGTTATGCCGCACGGGTCAAGGCCAATCCCCCACAGTCTCTGGTGGCCGACCAGCGCATCGCCAACGAAAAACACTTTTTGGGACATGAAGGCAGCCAGACCGAGACTGTGGAACTGACAGGTCGACGCAAGCTGATCCTGACCCTCTTTGGTCTCAGCTTTGCGGTGATGATGTGGGGGGTTTCCGTGGGCGGCTGGTGGATGGCCGAGATTTCCGCCCTCTTCCTGGTGTCCAGCATTGTCATTGGACTCGTGGGACAACTGAGCGAAGAAGAACTGACCACCACGTTTGTAAACGGCGCACGTGATCTGCTGGGCGTCGCGCTGATCATTGCACTGGCCCGAGGTATTGTCGTGATCATGGACCAGGGCAATATCACCCATACCATCCTGTATGGTGCTGAGCAGATGGTCAGCGGCCTGCCCGGTGTGGCCTTTATCAATGCAGTCTACTGGCTGGAAATGGCACTGTCCTTCCTGGTGCCATCTTCTTCCGGTCTTGCGGTGCTGAGTATGCCCGTTCTGGCGCCACTGGCGGATTTCGTCAATGTCAGCCGGGAACTGGTGGTTACCGCTTACCAGTCAGCGTCTGGCCTGCCCAACCTGATCACCCCAACCTCCGGTGTGGTTATGGGTGGTCTGGCGATTGGCCGGGTATCTTATAGCCGCTGGGTTAAATTCATGTGTCCACTGCTGGCCATCCTGGTCGTGATTGTCACAATGGTCCTGAGTGTCAGCGCCATGCTGTAAAGGCTTTCTCGACATAACATGGGCGGTTCAATATCCTAACCGGCTACCAGCGCTGACGATGATGTTGTCAGCGCTGCAAAGGTTTCCTTCAGGTGTTCCGGCATCAGTTCCAGCCGATAACAAATACCTTCCTCATGAACACACTGAAAAAAGCACCCCAGAAACTCCGCCCTTAACCGGGAAAGCGGACGGCTCACGGGCAGTAAAATATCAAAATGAAAAGGGAGTGATGGGCGGTAAGGTTTAAAATCCACCCCCAGCTCGGCCAGCTGAATTGCGGTAAATGGATCCACTACAGCATATCCCAATCCAGCCGCCACCATGCTACCTACCGCATAGGCGAATGACGCTTCCGCCACTTTCTGATAGCTGACGCCTGCAGCCCGGAAACTGGCATCAATAACCGCCTGCGTTTCCTGATGTTCATAACCGATCATCGGCTTACCCGCCAGCATGGATGGTGTAATCACCGATTGGTTGGATAACTCACTGTTCGCCGGCATCAGGCAAACCTGCTCACCACAAAACCGTACCCGATCGACACAGGCGGGCAGATGATGGTCATCCGGCAGGATGGCAAACCCCATATCGCATAATTGCAGCTCCGGATGGCTGCACACCTGTTCGGAACGGTAATTCCGCAGTGTGGCCAGCAGTGACTCCTGATCAATAAAAGCACCGAGCAGACGGGGAATAAAACTGATCGACAGCATTGGCATGGCAGCAATGTGAAGGCTGCCACTGGGCTTATCACGAATCGCTTGGATGGCGTCATCCAGTTGTTCAAGCCGCTGACCAATCTCGTCAACCTGTTCAAACAGTACCCGGGCATCCGGCGTCGGTACCAGGCGCTTGTGGCTGCGGTCAAACAGCATAAAACCCAGGTCATGTTCCAGACTATGAATCAAGCGAGTGACCGCGGGCTGGGTAATCGCCAGTTTCTGAGCCGCAGCCGTGACTGAACCGTTAGTAATAATTGCCCGGAAGGCGTTGAGTTGCTGTAAACGCATACTGCAGATAAATCCCGAAACTGCCTGTTTTCACGGGAGGGTGAAGCGGGGTCTCCACAGGAAACCCTGTCTTTGATGAGATTTCCTTGCAGATGTCACGGTTATTCACCGATGACAATGGGGCAAAAAATCTTAACTCAAGTTACGCAGTAACGAATAACCTTAGCTGCTCGAATGATGCCCGCAGAGCGGTCATGTAAATCTTCGCCCTGAGCTGAAAATGATTGACCTTCAGTTTCAGGGAGAGGGTTTCC
>MUIA01000444.1 GCA_002084115.1 Oceanospirillales bacterium LUC14_002_19_P2
AGAAAAAATCGAATTGTGGAGTTCGGCAGAGGTCAATTTTTTGCTTTGTTGTCATTGGTCGTTACGGGCTATCTGCAGATGTGTGTATATTACCCGTTGATACTGGTTTCGCGACAGCCTCTAGCGCGTTCAGAAGGTGTCTGGTGATAGGGTGCCGAAAGATAACCCGTATATCCCTGAATTGATCCGTCGGTTGTCAGCTTCAACGCACCTACTGACAACTTATCGGATTGGTGACGTGCAATCTTACCGGCATCGATAGACCTGGCCAGATCAAGATCCGGCCAGACCACGACACGCTGTGGTATAACGCCCAAACGTGACAGCAGGCGTAAAGGACGATAAAAGGATTCCGTCGCCTTGCCACTCTGTACCGTGGTTACGCCCTGACTTGCATAGTCATCAACGGATGTCTGTACAACTTTGAGATTCTTGAAGGCGGAAAAATCAAAGGCCATATCCCGCACAGGGTCATGAGCTGTTTCGAGCAACAGGCCTGTCAATTCACCCGAGTCATTTCGAACAATTTCACCGCCCTCAGGATTAACTGTGTCCTGATCGATCCCCGCGATAGCCTGTGCTCGAGTGTTAATGACTGCCATATGGGCTGAGACATGAAGCACAAAGACGGGATGCTCAGTGGAAACCGTATCCAACTCTTCTCGCGTCATGAAACGATGTTCGGCCACCAGCGAATCATCAAACCCATAACCAATCACCCATTCATCTGGCGGGGTCTCACTGGCGCGCTGTCGGAGTCGCTTCAATACATCACTAATGGTCAGTACTGTGCCAACAGGCGGACTGCTGACATCTTCGGCTACAGCTTTCAGTCCACTACCGGGAAAATGACCGTGGGCTTCAATGAAACCCGGCGTTACCGTTTTACCCTGTAGATCAATGATATTTGCCTGTTCGCCAGCCTGCTGCAATATCGCCTGAGTCGTTCCAGTTGCAACAATACGATCACCTTGCAGGCGCATCGCCTCAACCACGGTATTGTCATCATCCATAGTCAGGATATGACCATTGATGAATACCTGCTCTCCAACAGGCTTCGGGTTGAGATAGAACCAGGTACTGCTTCCCACTACCGCCAGTAATGCAACCAGCCCGCCCAACACGGACAACAATCCCACAATCCAACGACGCCTCTGCATTCCAGGCATAACTCCACCTTTTTATTATTACTTGCAGGAAAACACGCCGTCCGAGTGTAACGATGTGACACTGTGTCGAGCAAGCAGAGACCACGTCATTCTGGCGTGCTATTCGCCAGTTCGGGCGCCTTCCTCATGGCACATCTCACTTTTGATCACCTATGGAAAATCTGTAATAGTACCAACGTGCATGTTTTTGCTGTTCGACACGCCACCCTGGTTGGCAACCCGAATCCCGCCTGTATCGGTCTTTCTCGCCAACCCACCAAACCATGACAAGAACAATAACATTGGAGAGAAACAGCCATGTTTCGCAATCGTTGCTGGCGTCTGCTGGCAGTTTGCCTGTGCACCTCGCTTTTTATAGCCGGTTGTAAATACAAAGCCGATAACCCTCGCTATATCACCGATGATCAGGGACGCGCCCTGATACTCCATGGCCTCAACACCAGCTCAAGCGCAAAGGGGCATCCAGAGAGAATGCCGTGGATCGGTCAGTCGGATGTTGAACGTGAAGCCCGTGACTGGGGTTTTAACTTTGTCCGTTTCCTGATTTTTTGGGATGCCATCGAGCCACAACCCGGAGTCTATGACGAAGCCTACCTGGACAAGGTCGCTGAACGGGTCAAATGGTATGAAGACCAGGGGATGTATGTCCTGCTGGATATGCATCAGGATCTTTACGCGTACCAGTTTGGCGGCGACGGTGCGCCACCTTGGGCGACCATCACTGATGGCCTCCCGGCCGAGCCCCAGTCTCCTTGGTGGATTACTTACCTGCAACCGGGTGTCAGTCGGGCCTTTGATCACTTCTGGCGCAATGATTACGGTCTTCAAGATCACTATGCGGATATGTGGACGCACGTCGCCAAGCGGTTTAAGGATACCCCCAATGTCATCGGCTATGACCTGATGAATGAACCCTATGGTGGCACCTATGTCTGGCCAGGGTTTGAAACTTTTCAACTGCAACCATTCTACGAGCGGGTGATTAACCGAATCCGTACCGTTGATCAGGACACCTGGCTGTTCATTGAGCCACAGGCACTGGGCATTAACTTTGGTGTCGCTTCGACCCTGGGTGTTATTGATGATCCCCGAGAAGGTGAAGAGCGGCTAGTTTATGCCCCCCACTTTTACCCGCCCTTTCTGCATGAAGGCGGCGCTTACAGTGACGTTGACAAATGGTCGTTTTAACCCTGGGGACGGGAGCGTGTCAACGAGCTGAACAAGATGAATATGCCCATTGTCGTTGGTGAATTTGGCGTGGGTGCCAGTCAGCCTGGCGCCGGTGACTTCATTGATGATGTCACCCTGATGGCTGACTACATGGGTTCTGGCTGGGCTTACTGGTCGAACGACCGTGGTGGCTGGTCACCTACCGACGGTTCCGACAACGAAACCATCGTGGCTGAACACTTGACCCGCACCTATCCCCGGGCCATTGCAGGCCAGCCGGTTGATTATTACTTTGAAGCCAAAAGCAAAGAGTTCCGATTGGTCTACGATGAGAAACCCGGTGTGACCGGGCCTACAGAAATCTATATTCCTGCCAGCCGTTACTATCAGCTCAAGTTACGCACAAGACTGAAAATACGGCATTATTGCCGGTATGAAACACGATCTGATTGAGCTGTACTCTGACTACCTTCTGTCCTCTTTTGGCAAAACAACCGCAACCGGTTT
>MUIA01000044.1 GCA_002084115.1 Oceanospirillales bacterium LUC14_002_19_P2
GTTAATAACGAAATCGCATCAATGAAATTTTGAAAGAGCCTGGAATTCATAACAGTCATCCCCTGATAGCCGGATGGTTCAGGGAGTATAGGTCAACCAACCATCAGGGGTAACTTAGCCGAACTCAGGTATGTTACTGTCTTACATTTACACCGAATGCGCATCCGGCTCTGTAGTCCAGCATCGTTCGTCCATCCATTCATCCATCCATTCATTCACTTCTTTGGCACAGTCTCTGGACACTGGGCTTGTGCGTCATAGTTACACCATATCGGACCATTATAACGGGAAGTGAAAGCCTTGGGTTAGGGGGTTTCGGGTTTGCTTTGATCCCAAAGTAATATCTCAATATGTTCCCGGACGGCTGATTCATCACCCCAATCAGTCAACATGGGAATTAAGGGACCTACGCTCATTCGGCCATCCACGACTGAAAATTCTGCAGATACTTGGGTAATGGTTTTGTCTTGATAGAATTCATCGGGAATCTTGATGCTGCTTTTAGTGGTTGCGTAGCGAGCAGTTCCCTGACCTTTAAACTGAAGAGTTGCTTCTGGTGTGGGGAGATATTCATAGTGCATTATCGCCCTGCCGCGGCGGGTATAGCCGGTTATTGTAGAGTACTCCTTTGAGGCAGGTAATGACAAAATCCGGTTTCCTTGGTCATCGTAGCCATGAACTGCATGGATAATCATCTCAACAGGGCCATAATCCCATAGGAAATAGTAGCTATATTGGCCGGCGGTAAATTCATAGAGATGCAGACCTGCCGGGTGGGAAACGATTTTTACATCAGTCGCTGAAGTTTGGTGTTTGGGGGGCAGAGCATTTACGCTAACGGAAACAACCAGGGGCGATTAGTAAAAACGATTGAGCAATCCATTGTTTATAACGATTCATTGTCCTTAATACCTCTTTTGGTTTATTGAATCAAAGGCTGAAACAGAGTATTTCTCCTGTAACAGAAAGCGTTTATGTGTGTCATCAGTTGTGGTTTCTGATGCTTATTTTAGACAGTTTCGGAGAAGGTATAGTTCCGTGAGAAAGCTTGCAGAGTGTCGGTCCAAGAACTGCAAGATGCCTGTTGGCGTGACTATGCAGGATTTATGTCATGATTATCGAAGGAAATGTCAGTATTGCTTACCAGAGCAAGAGTTCAAGATGCTCACATACGGATGATGGGTCGTTCCAGTTACCCGTCATGGGTAGCCAGGGGCCGACACTCATGCGTCCGTCGACAACGGAAAAATCCACGGATAAATGGCTGATGTTGTTATCAAGATAGAAACTGGCAGGAATCCGAAACGTTTCGGTTGTAGATGTATGACGTACACGCCCAACGCCCTGGAACTTGAACATATGATCTATTTCAGGCTCCCCTTCTTTGGAGACTTCCGCAGGTGCTTGGGCAATCACATTGCCGAACGTATCATAGCCGATAATACCGTGTAGTTTCAGGTAGGTAGGGCCACCATCCCAGAGAAACCGGTAATGGTATTCACCTGCGCTAAAACGGTAGTAATTGGAGCCATCATGTTCAATTCGGATGGTCACGTTATCTGCAGAGCTTTCCTGGCAGGGAGGGAGGGCAAAGAGCAACTGAGGCAGGAACAATGTCAGTATTGTCAGCGCCATTGTCTTGGGCCAGGCGGTGTAATAACCCATGATTATCCTCCGGTCATGAAGCATCACCATGAGGCTGGGATGGTCTGACTTGCCTTTACTGAATGCTGTATTCACTTATCTGTCAGTACTATGACCCGGCGAATCCCGGAAAGGTTCCCGATGGCTTGACGTGGTTTTCAGTAGCTCATAGGCAGGCTTGCCACAATTGGTGCCAACCCGGTTGATTCGTCATCGGGAAAATACTATGGCGCCGGTCTTACCAGTCACAGTAGAATGAGGGTTTATAGTTAAAGTAACAGTCAAGACGGCCGGGAGTGCTGTCAGGGGTTATGGTTTACTGATGTCAAAAGGCTATAAGGCGCCGGGCCGAAGGGCTTACGAGCAGGACAAGCCGCTGTTCCAGATCATGGATGAAGGCGGTGATGACTCGCCGACGCATCCGGTGTTTGCCGAGAACCGCGAAGTGAGAGAAGGTGCCCGGGTACAACCCTTGCCGGAAGACTTTGAGCCGGACTCAAGGTATATTCAGTTCCTGCAGTTGCACCACGGCATTCCGCCGGAGTTTACCCTCGCCCAGTTGCCGGATTTCAAGCTGTACTGGCTGGAGACGGGCGAAGCCCGCAAGGCCTGGCAGAACCGTTTCAAAAATCATGTCATTTACCAGTGGAGGCGTCAGCAGAGTGAAGGAGGCCGGGAAAGTCATCGATCAACAGCTGAAAAGCTCACTGACACGAGCTGGTCAGACGCGTACCGAATCGACCTCGACGAAGACTGAGTCCTCAGTCCGTCCCGGGCGCGAACATGAGTACGCCATTAATACCTTGTTCACCTTGCTGGAGGATGCGTTTCCGCTGAAATTCCGGCGGGCGTTTCCCTCGGCGGAAGACCAGGCGAGGGCCAAGAGTGTCTGGCTGCAATCGCTCAAGGAGTTCAGTCCCCGCCGAATCCTGCGGGCCGCCAAAAAAGCCATTGATAACACCCGTTTCTTTCCGGATCTCGCCGATATCCGGGAGCTGTGCAAGCTGCGGTTTGATGAATATGGGTTAAAGGAGCCGTTACAGGCGTATTACGAAGCCTGCAATGCGTCATCCCAGAGCCGGGATTATGGTTGGTCACATTTGGCAGTGTATCTGGCGGCTCGGGAGACCGGGTGGTTTATGATTCGTGGCGAACCCCAGCAAACCACGTTTCCTGTCTTTGAGCGGAACTACGAGATTCTTTGTAACCGGGTGCTGGATGGCGAAGACCTGGAAGCAGACATTACCCGAGCGCTGGAAATTACCCAGAGCCGGTCGAGTGCAGACCGTGTAGAAGAGGCTGCCCGGAAACAGCAGCAGGCACTGATGAAAGAACAGGGGATCGACCCGAAAGGCGGTCGCGCGGCCTTTTTGTCCATCAAGGACAAATTATCCCGGGGCTAATCCGCAGGGTTGTTGTGCTGGACCGGTGAGCGGCCAGCGCATGAGTGAATCACTGACTGGAATAGGTATGTCGGAAGTCATTAACAGAACAATGATTGAGCAGGTACTGAGACAGTACCACGACCCTTATCTGGGGATGGATCTGGTTGCTGCCGGGTGTGTTCGCGATATCGCTATAGAGGGTGGGCAGGTCCGTGTGGACCTTTTCATGGGCTATCCCTGTGGCGGTCTTTCGGCGGGGATTACCCGAATTCTTCAGGATTACCTGGAAGATCTGTCCGGCGTGACGTCGGCAGAGGTCACTCTGGCCTGGCATGTGGAATCCATGCCGACCCAGGGCAATCTGCCGGCGATGTCAGGCATTCGTAATATTATTGCGGTCGCTTCTGGCAAGGGTGGCGTAGGCAAGTCAACGACGACCGCCAACCTGGCGTTGGCGCTGGCCGCGGAAGGCGCACGTGTGGGTGTGCTGGATGCGGATATTTATGGCCCCAGTCAGGGACTGATGTTTGGTATCGCTGAGGGTATTCGGCCGGACGTCATTACCGAAGGCGAGCAGCAGTTCTTTCTTCCCATTGAAGCCCATGGCGTCCAGGTGATGTCCATGGCCTTCCTGGTGACGGAAAACACACCGATGGTCTGGCGCGGCCCGATGGTCAGCGGCGCCCTGCAACAGCTGTTGACCCAGACCCGCTGGGATAATCTGGATTACCTGATTGTCGATATGCCGCCGGGTACCGGGGATATCCAGCTGACCCTGGCGCAGCGGGTACCGGTGGCGGGCAGTGTGATTGTTACCACCCCACAGGATCTGGCGTTGCTGGATGCCCGTAAAGGTATCGAGATGTTCCGCAAGGTCGATGTGCCGGTACTGGGTGTTGTGGAAAATATGGCCACTCATACCTGCACGAACTGTGGCCATACGGAACACCTGTTTGGCGAAGGCGGTGGGACTGTACTGGCCAACGAATATGATACTGAGCTGTTGGCCTCCCTGCCGCTGACCCTGCGTATTCGCGAACAGGCCGACGGGGGTAATCCTTCCGTGATTGCAGAGCCTGATGGCGAAATTGCTATGACTTACCGTGAGTTGGCCCGCCGAATGGCGGCCAGGCTTTCCGTCAGAAACCGTCAGGCGCCGGCGGCGCCGACCATCAGCATCAGTGATGATTAAGGAATTGTGAATCATGCGACTATGTGATCGTGACATAGAAGCCTGTCTGGAGAGCGGCCGGATCGTGATTGATCCCCGGCCGACATCGGAGCAGATTTCCGGTATCAGTGTGGATTTGACCCTGGGTAACAGCTTCCGGGTTTTCAATGACCATGCCGCGCCTTATGTGGACCTGAGTGGTTCACGGGAACAGATTGATCAGACCCTTAACTCCATCATGAGTAAGGAGATTGTTCTGGGCGAGAAGGAAGCCTTCTTTCTGCATCCCGGGGAGCTGGCGCTTGCCGTGACCCGAGAATCCGTTGGCTTACCGGATGACCTGGTGGGCTGGCTGGATGGTCGTTCTTCCCTGGCGCGACTGGGCCTGATGGTTCATGTGACAGCGCACCGGATTGATCCGGGTTGGAGTGGCCAGATCGTCCTGGAGTTTGTGAATGGTGGCAAATTGCCGATTGCCCTGCGTCCGGGGATGACCATTGGTGCCATCAATTTTGAAACCATGACCGGCGCGGCGGACAAGCCCTACAACAAACGCAAGAATGCCAAATACCGCGATCAGCACAGTGCGATAGCCAGTCGCATTGGTGAAGACTCTTCTGTTTAATGCTTACAAAGTGGTCAGGCCGCTCTGGTCTCAGCGGCCGCCTGATTGCTTATTGTTGGCGTATCCCTGCTAGGTGTATTTTGACTGCAGTGTTTGTAACAATAATACGTTAACCCTATGACAGTAGTGAGAATGATGGCTAATGAGGATCCAATGTCTGCAGCGTTAGGGAAATGCAGTCTTGTGAAACCATTATAGATATGTTGAATAAAGTCTCCGCCTCTTGTTCAGAGCGAGCCTATAAAGCAAACCGGGCGGTAAAGTACACGAAATATTTTGGCGAAATTATTGATGAATGCTGATTTTTGCCCGATTTTTTTGAAAAACCGGTGTATGCGTTTGCATGGTGTATGAAACCAGCGACTTTCAATATGGGCTGTAGCGCCTGCATTGTACTTATCGAGGTATTCTGCACATGTATAACATCCCTCAAGTAGACCTAAGACTATCATGAAGAGCATTAAAGCCGCTGCGAGCCAGTCGTAGCCATAATAGGCGAGTACATCAGCGCCTATAGTAGAAGCTAAGATATTGTACGTTATTGCATCACGTATGTCTGACCCACCACCTTTATCGGCATGAGCGCGTTCATTATGTCGTCCTGCTTGTTCCAATGGTGCACGTATCCTTTGGGATTCTGATTGTGCGCTATGAAAACTATCACTGCTGTCACTATCCATAATAATAACGTCTGATGTTATTTCCGTTTGAATAGGATGTGGTGATCGTGCATGAATACTTGTTAATGCGCTGCACCATGAATCTAGATCACCTGTTCTTGGCTCTCGAAAGTTTTCTTCTCTGAGAAAGTAAGCTTGTACGTTGTTTAACTGATCCAGTGATCGAGATCGCCAGAGCTGACGTCGACTTCTAACCGTATTCGGTCGAATGGATGGGGTGCTCTCTCTGATTAATACGCAGATACTGGCTCTCCAAGCCTGTTTTCACAGGTTATTCGTTCCCATAGCTGATCCCAGCGTCCTTTTGTCTCTGTCAGTGCCCGCATGCCAAGCAC
>MUIA01000060.1 GCA_002084115.1 Oceanospirillales bacterium LUC14_002_19_P2
ATATATGACTCATTACCTCGCTTGGCGGCGCGCTCTAACAGAGCGTCATAGGCTGACGGCTGCACGCATGTTCGAGAAAATCATTGGACATTGGTGCTACCAACCACAAGGGGTAACTTAGCCCTGTGCTTGCGTTTGAGAAAGGGGTAGTGGTTGTTGTTCCTGATCCAGGAACAGCATGGAGTAGGTACTGTCAAAACCGATCCCAAGCACCTGCCCGGGACTTACATCGGGATTGTCTGCCATCACAATCTGGACAGCACTGATCAACTGTTCAGATATTTTGACTGGACTGTTCCGCCTGTTGCGCTTCAGGCCTGTGGATAACCAGGGGCATGACCGACTGCCCGATGATGTCTCCTGTAACCGATACCAGCGCTGCCCTCAGGCTGCGCGTTCCGACATCAATACTGAGCAGGTAATCTGCCATGGTCTCCCCATACCCAAACAACGGCGTCAGGGAGATCAGAATAGTGGCTATTGCCGAAATAGTGACATAATTATTGCGTGATGATGATGGAGGGTTCAGGACCATGTGGCGACAAGAAATGATCCGGCTGACACCACGCCCCAGGGGCTTTCACCTGATTACTGACGATATCCTGTCGCAACTGCCTTTTCTCAATGAGTATGTCGTGGGGTTGTTACATCTGTTTATCCAGCATACCTCGGCCTCACTTTCCATCAATGAGAATGCCGACCCGACAGTCAGGGAAGACATGGAGCGCCACACCAATCATATGGTGCCAGAGAGCTCCCCGTGGTTTCTCCATACCTACGAAGGGACAGATGACATGCCCGCCCATATAAAGTGCAGCCTATTTGGCGCCAGCTTGATGATCCCCATACTCAATGGCCAACTGGCATTGGGGTCCTGGCAGGGTATTTATCTGGGCGAACACCGAAACCACGGAGGCTCACGACAGATTGTCGCAACCGTCCAGGGAACCCGCTACGAAGGCTGAAAACACCTGTTTTTATAGCCAAAAGTCAGGATTACAATATTTTAAAAAAATCAATTGTCATAAGCTTTTCATGGAAATCCGGTAAAAAAAGATATGTAATGAAACTTGCATTACATGAAGCATGCGCTATAACAATAAGAGCGATAACAACGGAGCCAGCAGGATGTTCTGGCAACCAGGCCAAAAAGAGGGAAATGGCTATGGCACGGAGAATGCCTCAAAAAGCGAATGTCGTGGATGGTGTTGATTTTTCTTATCTGGGAAGCAAAGAGGAATCAGCAGAAGAAAGAACGGTGGAATCACGCCGCCGCCTTCGCGAGATGCTAACCAGTCAAATAGAAGAATTTCTCAATAAAGGCGGGACGATAGAAACCATTCCTTCCAATATCACCGCCAACCCACCCAAGAAACCTGAATCCAATTACGGTAACCGTCCCATTTGACCCGAGCGGTTGAAAGGGAATCGCGTGATGGTGTGACAGCAGTGTAAAACAGGATGGCGCGAACAAATCCCAGCTTAAAAAAAGAGGCTCGAATTTCGAGCCTCTTTTTTTATGAGTCTTTCACAGGGTCACGGGCAGTATCTCACGATACTCTGAATCTCAGCATGCCAGATAAATGAAGCCACCAGTACGACTGAACCTCTGGCTCTACTGCTCTCATCTACTCTTCCACACCTCTGCCCCGGCTGTTATCGCAGGGCAGATACCTTGTCAGGTCAGTGACCTCTGCAGCTTCGGAGGTTATCAGGAGAGAATGGTAACGTTCTCAGCCTGAGGACCTTTCTGCCCTTGGGTGATTTCGAAAGAAACCTGCTGACCTTCATAGAGGTTACGGCGACCGGTGCCATTGATAGCACGGTAGTGTACGAATACGTCCTTCTCGCCTTCACGCTCAATAAAGCCAAAGCCCTTTTCTTCGCTAAACCACTTAACGACGCCTTCGACTAACTGACCTGACATATAACTCTCACCTTTCTACGTGTACCAGCCTGAGGCTGATTTCTTCAAGTTTACCGAAGCCACCACGGCTTCCGGTTTCACTATATAGCATTTTGCCCGGTGACATACACCTGAAATGCGATCAATCCGGGTCTCCTGCCCCAGTCGGGTAGTGTATCGGCAATCTACACGAAGGAACAGGGGATTTACATGGTAACCCGCTCTCCCCTTGACAGACATCACTTTTGACGCCCGTACCAGAGGACAACCAATCAGGTTACCACTACGAGTCTATCACCTTCCTGCGGTTTCAGCTCGCCAATACGTGACTGACCCAGACCATGGTCCGTGGTAACCGACAGGAAGTCTCGCTCTGACACCGGATTAACAGCAACCAGTAAACCGCCACTGGTCTGCGGATCACAGAGCAGATCCCGTTGCCGTTCAGTCAATGGCGATGCCTTATTGCCATAGCTGGCAAAGTTTCGTCCGGTACCACCGGGCACCGCCCCCTGAGTACGGTACTCGTCAACATGAGGCAAGACGGGAAGCTTTTTCTCTTCCACAACAGCCTGCAACCCACTGCCTTCACACATCTCCAGCAGGTGACCCAGCAGACCAAATCCCGTGACGTCAGTCATGGCTGAGACGCCTGGCAACCGGGCAAAGGCTTCACCGGGCTTGTTCAGCGTACACATCGCGTCACGAGCAATGGTTCGATGTTCAGGCTTTAGCAGCTTCTTTTTCTCTGCGGTAGTCAGGATGCCAATGCCCAAAGGTTTAGTCAGATACAGGGAGTCCCCAGCCTGTGCCGTGTTGTTCTGCTTGAGATGCTCAAGACTGACCCTGCCGGTGACTGCAAGGCCAAAAATAGGCTCCGGCGCATCAATACTGTGGCCACCAGCGAGGGGAATACCAGCATCCAGACACGCCTGACGTCCACCATCCACCACCTTTCTGGCAATATCCGGCGCCAGGACATTCACCGGCCAACCGAGAATGGCAATGGCCATCACCGGCGTGCCACCCATGGCGTAGATATCGCTGATCGCATTCGTAGCGGCGATGCGGCCAAAATCAAAAGGGTCGTCCACAATAGGCATGAAAAAGTCCGTGGTACTGATGACGCCTTCGCCATTACCCATGTCATACACAGCCGCATCATCCCGGGCGCTGTTGCCTACCAGCAAATTGGGAAAATCCGGTAATTCAATACCACTTTCAAGAATCACATTGAGTACGGCAGGGGAAATCTTGCAGCCACAACCGGCACCATGGCTGTACTCAGTGAGTTTGATATCAGAAGTCATGAGGGGTACGCATCTGTCGGGTGAGGGAATATTCATTATTATGTGTTCAGAGCTGCCGTCAAACCCGTTGCAACAATGACGGCAGCTACCCAAGGCTCGATCCTTGAGCCCGGCAAACGCGCTAGCTGTTACTCAACTCCGGACCTCCCACAATCTCCGGTTCCGGCTCGATAACCACATCCCGGTTTTTGTTGGGGTAATCCAGCGAATGCAGCAGGTGCCGCATGGCATTGATCCTCGCACGTTTCTTGTCGTCAGACTTAATCACCGTCCAGGGTGCATCAGCCGTATCCGTGTAGTGGAACATCTGCTCCTTGGCGCGGGTGTAGTCGTCCCACTTATCCAGAGAGGCAAGATCAATCGGACTAAGCTTCCACTGTTTCAGCGGATCATGCCGACGTTTCTGGAAACGTCTAAGTTGTTCTTCCTGGCTGACTGAAAACCAGAGTTTGAAGAGATGGATCTTGCTGTGCACCAACATCCGCTCCAGGTCTGCGACCTGTCGGAAAAATTCCATATGCTCTTTACGGGAACAGAACTTCATGACCACTTCGACCCCGGCCCGGTTATACCAGGAGCGGTCAAACAGTACGATTTCACCCCGTGATGGCAGGTATTTGATGTAACGCTGAAAATACCACTGGCCCTGCTCTTCCTCGTTGGGTTTTTCCAGTGCTACCACCCTCGCACCCCGCGGATTGAGGTGCTCCATCATTCGCTTGATAGTGCCACCCTTACCAGCCGCATCACGTCCCTCGAACAAGATTACGACCTTCTGGCCTGTTTCCTTAACCCAACTCTGAACCTTCAGCAATTCAACCTGTAATTCCTGCTTCAGACGCTCATACTCACGACGTGTCATCTTGTTTTCCACTGTGGACTTGAGGGGTTCCGCGGCTTCAAGGATGTGACGAATGCCGTCAGGCTGGCCTGATTGTTCTATTTCTGTCATTACCGCTCCGGGTGGATTGTTCTTCGCTATTTATTATTGTCCATCACGTCTAGGATATCGCAATTATTAAGTACAAATACTGACCTCAATCATTAGAACACTATGGGTTTCTGGATCGGCTCCAGCGCCAGCGTATCCCGAATGATCTCCAGTGCTTCCTGAAGCTGCCGTCGCTCTGCCAGGCTGCTGATGCAAAAGCGAATCCCCTGAGGTGCTGGCGAACTACCGGCGGCAAACATCTCCGCCCCCAGCACCCGGACACCCTGCTGCTCTAACTGGGTAACAAACGTGTTGGCGCGCCACGGCTCCGGCAATTTGAGCCAGCAATGGAAGCTAAAGGGTTGGGACTGCAGATCATGACAGTTCAAAGTATCTGCCACCATTGCCTGCCTGGCCGCGATTTCATCCCGCTGCCAGGTCATCAGCTCCCACGCCTTACCAGAATCCAGCCAGGACATCACCACTTCCGCCATCAGCGGTGTCGCACTCCAGCAATCACTGCGTAATACCTGTCCTATACGCTCCACAAGATCAGGCGGACACACGGCAAAACCCATATGCAACCCGCCCCCCAGGGATTTGGAGAAACTGCCACTGTAGATCACCTGCTCTGGCGCCATCGACACCATGGCAGTCGTCCGATTTTCCGGCATACTGAATTTCACATCATCTTCCAGCACCAGAACATTAAACTCGGCGGCAATGGCGAGAATTTCCCGACGTCGCGCTTCCGGCATGATAACGGACGTCGGGTTATGCAGCGCCGGCATCAGATAGAGCAAGCGGGGTTGATGTTGTCGGCAACATTCCACCAACGCATCGGGCCTCATCCCCTGTTCATCCATCGGCACGCCGACATGACGCAACTGCTGCTGTCGCACGCTGTAAATAAATCTGGGATAGGTCAGGTAATCAGACAGGACGGTGTCCCCGGGACGCGTCATGGCTCGCAGGACAAGACTGTTGGCATGCTGGCCACCGTTGGTCATCAAAATACAGGCAGGATCAGCATAAATACCGAACCGTTCCAGCCAGTGAGCGACCATTTCCCGATGCCGCAGTAGTCCCTGTTCAGGATGGTATTTCAATAGCGGTGACAGCTTGGCGCTATTATCACTTAATCGACTTAAGGTATCGGCCAGCATTTTTTCCCGGCAAGCTGGCACTGACAGACTCAGGCTTAAATCCAGCAGGGTGGTGTCGGTTTCCGCCGGAATACTGAAATCCGGCCGATCCCAACGCTTGCCACGAACGAATGTGCCGCTGCCAACCCGAGCCACCACCAGACGACGGCGTTCAGCTTCTGCGTAGCCACGGGTAACGGTTCCTACGGTCACATTCAGCTGCTCCGCCAATGACCGATGGGTAGGCAGCCGCGTTTCTGGAGGAAGCTGACCGTTGCCCACCGCTTCTTCAATGGCATCGGCTAATGCTTTATAACGAGGCCCCGAAAAGCGAGCCAGTTCGGGTGTCCAATGTTGCTCTGATTCTAAATTCTTATTCTGCATATCCAGGCATTGTCATGGTGACAATTAATTTATTGACTCAAGTTACGCACAAGACTGAAAATGCGGCATTATTGCCGGTATGAAACACGATCTGATTGAGCTGTACTCTGACTACCTTCTGTCCTCTTTTGGCAAAACAACCGCAACCGGTTTGTCTA
>MUIA01000120.1 GCA_002084115.1 Oceanospirillales bacterium LUC14_002_19_P2
CTTACTCATGATGAAAATCTTTGGTTATTTCCGAAGAAATAACGTTTCTCATCCGAGCAAGCGCCCACACGAATTGCTTGATAATTTGTTAAAGAACTCATCGCTGAAAATGATTCAGACTGCATTCCGAAGAACCTTGTCCGTTCCAGCGAGGCCGACATTCTACAGTGGCGGACTTCAGTGTCAAGCGCTTGTTTCACCCGGTGAACCGGAGAGCGAAGCTCGTTGACAGGCGGCGCATTCTACAGCGTTTCGGCCTTGTGTCAATCGCTCGTTTCATCCTGTGGATAATCCTGCGTTTGACGACCGGGTCGCTATGAAGCTGACCGCAACAGGAGACGAATTATAGGGAGCAGAGATGCATTCACAATAGGTATGAACACGCAGTACGGAATTTAAAGCAGTGTCTTAAATGAAATAAAGCAGCTTATTGAGCTGCTTTATTAAAGAGGGTAAAGAAGTTATTTGTCGTATGCTCGGCTAGAGTTTCGACTGAGACGCCTTTCAATTCAGCAATAAACTTACCCACTTCCGGCACATATTTCGGCTCATTGGATTTACCGCGAAAAGGAACCGGTGCCAGGTAAGGAGAATCTGTTTCAACCAAAATCCGATCCAGAGGAACTTTACGGGCAACCTCACGCAGCTCATCAGCATTCTTGAATGTCACAATGCCTGAAAACGAGATGTAGAAATTCATGTCCATGGCTTTTTTAGCCATATCCCAGCTTTCCGTAAAGCAATGCATGACGCCTGCAGACTCTCTCGAACCATGAGAAGCAATCAGACTCAGCGTATCTTCACGGGCATCACGGGTATGAACAATGATCGGCAACTGCTGTTCAGCAGCAGCGGTCAACTGCATGGCAAACCACTCCTGCTGCTGTTGCTTGCGATTTTTGCTGTAGTAATAGTCCAGCCCCGTTTCACCAATTGCCACGACCTTGGGATGATCGGACAACTGCTTTAATGTCTCAACAGTTGGCTCCTGACCATCCAGATCCAGCGGGTGAACGCCCACAGACGCCCAGACATTATCAAAACGGGTCATATCGAGCACAGACTGAAAATGCTCAGGATCAATACAGACGGACAATATTCCACTGACCCCGTTAGCGAAGGCGGCCTCGACAGCTTTGCTGACATCACCTTCGTAAGGATCAAGTTTGAGACGGTCAAGATGACAATGTGAATCTATAAACATACCTGAACTACATCGTACTGGTGGGGCGATCGGATGTTACCGAACCGGCCAGATAGGCTTCTATCTTGGTTCGCGCCACCTCATTAGCTTCTGTGAATTGGACACCAATACCGGGGTTACGGTTCCCCTGGGAACCTGGCGGAGTAATCCACACTACCTTACCCGGAACAGGAATCTTCTCGGCCTCGTCCATTAGCGAAAGACGGAGGAAAACCTCAGCACCCATCGGATATTTCTTGTTGGTCGGAATAAACAGACCACCATTCACCAGGAATGGCATGTAAGACTCGTATAAGACTGCTTTATCCTTGATCGAAACCGATAGAATACTGCCTTTAGCCATACCTACCATAATGCCCCCTCTCCCCTGCTACGGCGCATTCATCTGAAAATTGCTGAAACTTTGGCGTGATTATTCTTGTCATCCCTGTTTCATTGTAAGCTGCAACCAGCGAAATAGCACCGCTTCCATGAGCAGCTGTCGGTTCAGGTTAATCTGCCCACTTAAACGGCTTTTCTGCTGCAATAACCAGGCATGAAACGCCAGTAACCGTCTAGATCCGGCCTTTTTCGCAATATAGGACAGCATTTTGGCCATAGATTGAGAGCGGATACAGGCATCATTCGATGTTGATACATAACCGGCCATCTCCGCAGACCAGCCTGCCAACCACTCCAGCACAATGACGGGCTCAAAATCCTGCCATGCCAGCGCGACTTCGACGGGTGCCACCTCTCCACGCGTTACAGCGCCAAGGTCTTTCTGCATGCGTGCGAGCTGCTTTTCCAGACCATCCTCAAGATAAGTACGCGCGCCAAGAGGGCAACCACCGGATAGCGTCAAGAGATTTTGCGCCTGCTCTGCATCATCACATAACGGCATAAGCCAATTCAGGGAGGACTGCTCATCAGGCTTATCAAATGCCAGCAACTGGCAACGGCTACGGATTGTAGGAAGAATCGCTGAGATCTGGTGACTGACCAACATCAAGAGCGTGTTTTCACCCGGCTCTTCCAGGCATTTCAATAATGCATTCGCCGCATTGGTATTCATGCTTTCAGCGGGACTGAGTACCACTAACCTATAACCGCCCTGCTGAGCCGTCTTGGCCGAGAACTCAATCAATGCGCGAATCTGATCAACCCGAATCCCCTTTCCTGAGGATTCAGGCTCTATCAGCAGAAAATCCGGATGCGTTCCCGCAAGATTCAACTGGCAACTACGGCAATGGCCACAAGGCCGACCATCAGCCTTATCTTGGCATAGCACATAACGCCCAAACGCCTGGGTGAAATCCAGCTTGCCGATACCAGCAGCTCCTCGCATCAGGTAGGCGTGTGCCAGCCTTCCGTCAGCGAAACGCTCGATCATCTGACGCCACTGAACATCCTGCCAGGCATAAGGCTCGAATAGCGATTTATTCTCCGGCATAGGCTGACAACCTGTTCTGAAGAATCACACCAATATCTGCCTGCACCCTCTCCAATTCTTGTGAAGCATCGACGATTGCATATTGATTCTCAAACATTGCTGCTCTTTCTAGATAGCCTTCACGAACACGCTCAAAAAACGTCATGGCTTCCTGTTCAAAACGATCCAAATCACCCCGCTGATTGACTCTCGCCATACCATCAGCGACTGGGAGATCCAGCAATAACGTCAGATCCGGCCGCAAAGATCCCTGCACCAAACTTTCAAGTGTGGCGATATCACTTTTACTGAGCCCACGCCCAGCCCCTTGATAGGCATAGGTTGCATCCGTGAAACGGTCACATAACACCACCTTGCCCGCCTGAAGCGCAGGAATAATCACCTGATCCAAGTGTTGCGCCCTTGCCGCAAACACCAGCAAAAGTTCTGCCTTTTCAGCAATCGTTTCATCCGATTTAGCCAATAACAGCTCCCGGATATTTTCCGCTAACGGCGTACCACCCGGCTCACGGGTATGGACAAATTCAATACTATGCGTCGTCAGCCATTCCTTGATGTAGGCGATATTCGTCGTTTTACCAGCACCTTCACCACCTTCAACGGTCATGAAAAAACCGGGATATTGTCTCTCAGACATGTTTTCACCTTACTCCGTGGTGACCAGGGGTGAGCTACGATACCCCTTGCGTCGTGTTAACTGGTACTTCTTGACTGCCGCATTATGCTCAGCCAGTGTTCTGGAGAATTTGTGAGAGCCATCGCCACGGGCAACGAAATAGAACGTATTACCCGCCTCCGGATGCAATGCGGCACGAATCGACTCACGCCCCGCCAAAGCGATAGGAGTAGGCGGCAGCCCCTTAATTCTGTAGGTGTTATAAGGCGTATAGGTTCTCAAATGCATTCGAGTCAGATTCCCTTGATACGCATCACCCAAACCATAGATCACTGACGGATCCGTCTGCAACCGCATCCCCTTCTGCAAACGACGGACAAAGACACCGGCAATCTGCCCTCTTTCTTCGGGAACGCCGGTTTCACGCTCGATCAATGATGCCATGATCAACGCCTCATACGGCGACTGATAAGGCAGATCCGACGCCTTTCTGGCCCATTCCTTGGCGAGCACCTCCTGCATACGCAAATAAGCACGTCGTAAAATGGAGGTATCGGTATCACCAGCTTCAAAATAGTAGGTATCAGGGAAGAACATGCCTTCCGCCGAGGCATCAGAAAATCCCAGTTTTTTCAGTATTTCCTGGCCATTCAGACCGGTCAGCTCAAATACCAGTTTTTTGTTCTCTGACAGCATGGCCAGGTTTTCTGACAGTGTTCGCCCTTCGATCAGGGTTGCACTATGGAGTATGACCCGTCCGGACGTTAACAGTTCCAGCAACCCGGCAACCGTAGTGTCGGGTTTAACCAGATACTCACCAGCTCTTAATCCAGTATCTTCACCTATCACCCGGGCATAGAGCCTGAAAACATCAGGCAGACGCAAAATACCCCGCTCTTCGAGCCGGCGACTGACCCGGCTGAACGATTCCCCGGCATTCACCACAAACACCGTGCCTTCTTCCAGCGTATTCACGGGCTCATCCAGATAAGCCAGCAACCAGCGCCATGATAGAAGCACCAACAAAGAGGCTGCCAGCAGTATCAGCAGCACATAAAACAAAGGTTTTCGAGGCACGTTATTTTCAGACATTCAACATCCCAGAAACGGCAGACTGCACACGCCGTGTAACAGGTCCTGGCGCCCACCGCATATCGGCATAAGCGACAACAGGCCACACACCATTCACACTATTACAGACAAACACCTCGGAAGCTTGATGCAACGTATCCGCCGCAACATCACAAACCTGTGTTTTGATTCCATATTGAGGCATATTATCCAGAATCCATTGCCTCATGACACCTGCCACGCCGGACATTTTCAAATCCGGCGTACACAATCCCTCTGACGTTACCAGAAACAGATTCGTCATTGTTCCTTCAATCAGGTTGCCATTCAGATCTTTTAAAAGTCCTTCGGCATAGCGAGAATCGTCCCACTCTGATCTCGCAAGCACCTGCTCCAGACGATTGAGGTGCTTGATGCCAGCCAGTGATGGCTGCAAACCAAGCTCCGCTGTACAGGCATAGAGCGCAATCCCGTCTTGCCAGTACTCAGCAGGATATTCTGGAAGATCATGCCATGAAAGAATGCATCGACTGCGGCAACCTTTCGGGTTGTAGCCGCGCCCACCACTCCCCCGGGAGACAATCATTTTGAGGACACCCGACACTCGATCTGCAAGAAAACGAGAAACAGTCTGCTGCAAAAATACAATATCAGCTTTTATTCCAAGCCGATCACAGGAGGCCCGCAAACGATTCCAGTGATAGTCGCCCAATGTCATTTGACCAGAAACAACTCTCACCGTTTCAAAAACCCCGTCACCGTAAGCGAGACCACGATCATCCGATGGAATTACTGAACAAGGCTCACCATCAATCCATACATTTGCCATGATCATGAACGACTTCCCATACCAATCATGACGGATTGATACCACAAATTGACAGAAATTTGGACTGAACAACGCTCAGCAGCACAGACGTGTGTGCTAAAAAGAAAACAGACAGATACAGAAAAGCCGCACTCACAGAACTGCCAGTGCGGCTTTTTCAGAAATTCTTGCAGAATTACTGGTGGGAAACGACGTAGTCGATAGCTTCCTGCACGGTAGTAATCTTTTCTGCTTCCTCGTCAGGAATTTCAGTCTCGAACTCTTCCTCGAGCGCCATGACGAGTTCTACAGTGTCCAAAGAATCCGCGCCCAGATCTTCGACGAAGGACGCATCATTGGTCACTTCCTCTTCTTTCACGCCAAGCTGTTCGCAAACAATCTTTTTGACGCGCTCTTCAATGGTACTCATGCCTTGTTGTGCTCCTGTTAGCATTCCATGCAGCCTCAGCTGCGAAAAGTAAGTTTATATAAACGATTGCGAGAATTTCAAGGCCACTCAAAGAGTATTTATCGCAATCAGACCGACCACTGACCGCAGTCGTCGGTATCAATCATTGGGCATTAGCCCATATACATGCCACCGTTGACATGTATGGTTTCACCGGTGATGTAGCCACCTGCATCACCGGCAAGGAAAGCAACCACTCCGGCAATTTCTTCCGGCTGCCCCAGGCGCGCCAGGGGAACCTGGGTCAACAGCATGTCACGCTGCTCATCCGGCAGGGAACGTGTCATGTCGGTATCAATAAATCCAGGGGCCACCGCGTTGACTGTAATCTGGCGGCTGCCCAGCTCACGCGCCAACGAACGTGAAAAACCTTCCAAACCCGCTTTCGCCGCAGCATAGTTGGACTGGCCCGCATTACCCATGGAACCGACCACGGAACTGATATTGATGATCCGTCCCTCACGGGCCTTTGTCATGCCACGGACACAAGCCTTGCTAAGACGAAAAATGGATCCGAGATTGGTGTTAATGACGGAATCCCACTCGTCATCTTTCATTCGCATGAGGATGTTATCACGAGTAATGCCGGCATTATTAACCAGAATCACCGGAGCACCAAATTCTTCAGTCACTGCTTTAACGACAGCCGTCACTGATTCATTGTCTGCTACATCCAGGCACAGGCCACGACCACGGATACCCGCTTCTGCAAGGACCTGTGAAATTGCCTCGGCACCAGCCTCGGTAGTCGCCGTACCGACAACAATGGCACCTTCAGCCCCGAGCCGCATGGCAATAGCACGACCGATTCCACGACTCGCGCCGGTCACCAGCGCCACTTTATCCGTTAAAGCCATATAAACCTCTTGGTCCCGAATTTATCCATGATCAGGAAGACAGTTCAGCATAAGCGGCAGCTGATTCAAGGGAAGTGTATGCCTGTGAACGCTCAATACGCTTACCCAGACCGGACAGCACATTACCCGAACCACACTCATACAAACGGGTAACCCCGGAGTCTGCCATTAAGCGAATGGTCTCAACCCAGCGCACAGGGCTATAAAGCTGACGTACCAGGTTCTCACGAATTTGCTTAACATCATCGACAACCTGCGCCGTCACGTTTTGGACAACGGGAATGATTGGTGCACTGAAAGTCACTGCAGCCAAATCTTCCGACAGCCGTTCTGCAGCAGGTTTCATCAACGCGCAATGAGAAGGCACACTGACCGGCAAAGGCATCACCTTACGCGCACCCGCTTCCGAAAAAGCAGCGACGGACTGTTCAACGGCCACTTTGCTGCCCGCAACAACAACCTGACCGGGTGCGTTGAAATTCACGGCTTCAAGGACTTCACCGGCCTGCGAAGCAACTTCGCTGCAGACTCGCACAACCTCTTCATCCGCCAAACCAAGGACTGCTGCCATGCCACCCGTACCGGCAGGCACAGCTTCCTGCATATAGCGTCCACGGTTACGAACCAGCTTCAAACCATCAGCAAAGGTGATCACACCCGCACAGACCAGCGCAGAATATTCGCCCAGACTGTGCCCTGCCATCATGGCTGGTACACCTTCCCGCTCCGCCCAGAGGCGCCACAATGCAACACTGGAAGCCAGCAAGGCAGGCTGCGTATGCTCCGTCTGATTCAGTACTTCGGCAGGACCATCGGCAATCATTTGCCCCAGATCATAACCAAGCACTTCAGACGCTTCCGCAAAGGTAGCGCTAATCACATCACTGCTGGCAGCCACTTCCGCCAACATCCCTACCTTTTGCGATCCCTGGCCGGGAAAAACCACTGCGAACTTGTCACTCATTATTGCTTACGCCACTCTGCCTCATGGACACCTGTCGAATTGGGCCATTATAAGGAATGATTTCCATCCAACCGTTAAAATATGTTGCGCATACATTACCGGCTGGTAACAACAGACAAAAAACATGACCGAAGCGATCAGAAATAGGATTCAAGCTTGTCATTGATGCGGTAGATGGCGTTGCGCTCAACCTCCATGACCGCTCGCTCCAGGGCACAGCCAAACTCTCGCCGATCAGCGCCACCATGACTTTTAACAACCACACCCTGAAGCCCCAGGAAACTGGCGCCATTAAAACGACTGGGATCAATCTGCCGCACCATATGGCGAACAAACGGTAACGCCATGTAGCGATAGATCTTGCGCCAGCCGGTTAAGCCGGTACCTTGACGCATCACATGACTGATATAAGAGGATGCCCCTTCCCCGGCCTTCAGGGCCACATTGCCGGGGAACCCATCACAGACCACCAAATCCACAGTGCCGCGGAAAATATCATGCCCTTCAACAAACCCTTGATAATTCAAACCCGGGTTCGCGAGAATCAACTCTTGCGCCAATCTGACCCGTTCATCACCCTTGATATCTTCCTGTCCGACATTTAACAGTCCGATCGTCGGTGCAGTGATACCGATGACTTCCGATAACATCAGCGAACCCAGTACCGCAAACTGATACAGATGCTCAGAGTTACAGTCCACATTGGCACCAAGATCCAACATGAACGTATCACGACCAATAGAGGGTATCTGACCAATAATGGCGGGACGATCAATGCCCGGGTGCGTCTTCAGAAGGAAGCGTCCCATCGCCATTAAGGCACCGGTATTACCGGCACTCACACAGGCCTGCGCGACGCCCATAGACACTTGTTCCAGCGCACGCCACATGGAGGAATTTTGTTTCCTGCGTAACGCCAGTGAAGGACGATCATCCATGGTGACCACCTGGTCGGCATGAACCACGGTGATACGTGAACGCAGCTCTGTCGCGCTGCCAGTGAGAGAATCTCGGATAAAGTGCCGGTCACCGACAAGGATGAAGTGGAGACCTGGATGGAGGGACAAACAATCCAGCGCTGCAGCAATACGAAAGCGGGGATTCCTGTCCCCGCTCATCACATCCAGCGCAATCGTCTTTTGCTGGCTCAAGACGACTTATTCGTCGTTCTTGCCGGCAACGACTTTCTTGCCACGGTAGAAACCGTCTGCAGTCACGTGGTGACGACGGTGGGTTTCGCCGCTGGCTGCATCAACGGACAGGGCGGAAGTGCCCAGCGCGTCGTGAGAACGACGCATGTCGCGCCGTGAACGGGTTTTGCGGTTCTGCTGAACTGCCATGAGTTAACTCTCCTGAATGGATTAATCGCCAGTCTTTAACTGTGCCAGCACACTGAACGAGTTAGGCTTGTCCTGCGTTTCTTCAGCAACGTCTTCACTGTAATCAGGATCCGTACTGAAGACCTGCCCGGCATGACACTGCGTATTCTCGTGATAGGCCACCAAGGGGACACTTAGCAACAGCTCGTCTTCAACCAGCTGACGCATATCCGTGGTGTCGTCCTCAAGAATTAACGGGTCAACATCCTTCGGCAGGGCCTTCGCCTGCTCTTCGGACCAGACAACCGCCAGATTAAGTCCAGTCCGAATTTTAACATTTACAACATCAAGGCAACGCTGACAGAGCATCGGCAACTCAGCCTCCAGCTCACCGGCAATCCTGGGACGACGATTCTCATCCAGGGAAAACGCCAGTGATAAGGCCACCTCCGCATCCTCGCCAGCCAGCATATCCGCCAGCCGGTCAAGTTCTCTGACCGCGATGCGACCGGCAAGTTCCGTCTCATTTTGAGCAAACTTGCGCGGTGTAATGTGTTTTGGTAACTGCCCATTTAACATAAGCGCGCAATGATAGGGCCATGCTCAATGCCTGTCAAAGGGCTTCAAACGCTTTTGCGGAATATCATTAACCTCAGCCGCTCGCGCTCAACACAACACAACGATACACTGGCCACCTTCCGCAACCAACTTCCTACCAAATTATGCCGGCAACAGCACAACCTCTCATCCTGGCCTCAGGCTCAATCTACCGACGCAGGTTACTGGAACGACTGCAGCTTCCCTTCTCATGGCACGCCCCTGATATTGCTGAACTAAGACAGGCAGATGAGCCCCCTCACCAGATGGCCGAGCGCTTAAGCCTGAACAAAGCAACTCCCTGCAGCAACCAATACCCTGATGCATTGATTATCGGATCAGACCAGGTAGCCGTATTGGACGAACAGATTCTAGGCAAACCCAAAACAACTGAAAGAGCCTTTGAACAGCTGAGCCTGTGCAGCGGAAAAACCGTGCAATTCCTTACTGGCCTGTGCCTTCTGGATTCTGCGACAGGAAAGCATCAATCAACGGTAATACCCTTTCACGTAACATTCAGGGAATTGAGCAATGATGAGATCACACGCTATATAGAGAAGGATCAGCCGCTGGATTGCGCCGGCAGTTTCAAATGGGAATCACTGGGGATTTCGCTCTTTGAATCACTGTCCGGCAATGACCCCACCGCACTGGAAGGACTACCACTGATCGCACTATCAAAAATGCTTAGAGATTATCGGTTACTACTACCATAAAGCGTATCGAAGGCCAGCCTCACCGGCTGGCCACATAATCGACATAGAATATCTTAGCGAACGCTCAGACCATCCAGCCCCAACACATTGACCATAGTATGCATGGCCCCCATACCCAACTGGCGAGCAAACCGCTCAAACGGTGTCAATTGCGGCGTAAAATCCACAATCATTTCTTCACCGATTAATTCACGGGCTACATAACTTGAGCTGCCAAGACCGTCAACCAAACCTAAATCCTCCGCCTGCTCACCCGACCAAATCAAGCCAGAGTAAAGCAGCGGATCATCACTCAGACGATCACCACGCCCCAGCTTGACACTATCAATGAACTGTTGATGGATTGAAGCCACGGTAGACTTGATATGCTCTGCAGCCAGCGGATCTTCGGGCTGGAACGGATCAGAGAAGCCTTTGAAGTCGCCTGACTTATAGAAGCGGCGGGTTACACCCACTTTTTCCATCACACCATCCAGACCAAAGCTGGCCATATAGGCACCAATTGAACCTACCAGACTGGCCTTGTCTGCATAAATCTCATCTGCAGCTGATGCAATGTAGTAAGCGCCCGAGGCCCCGATATCCACAATAACGGCATATACCTTGAGATCACTGCGATCCGCCTTCAAACGGCGAATTTCGTCATAGACATAGCCAGACTGCACAGGGCTACCACCAGGACTATTGATACGCAGGATGATTCCTTTCACATTCGTATCATCAAACGCCTCTCGCAGGCCACCCACAAGATTATCAGCACTGGCCTGCTCACCTGACGCTATCACGCCATCAATCTCAATCAGCGCCGTATAACCTTCCCCCTTTCCCGCAGGAGCCGGCACTATGGAACGTGATGACATAAAAAGACTACCCACCACGGCAAACAACCATAGCAGCGTCATCAACTTAAAGAAGCCCCCCCAGCGACGGGCTCGTCGCTGCTCTACCAGCGCACCTGACAAGAGCTTTTCAATCAAACGCCGATCCTCACTGGACGACGCGTTGCCCCCCCACTCTTTATCCGACATATAGCCCCTCAAGCACCATCAACGATCAATCACACAATGCCAGCAGAAAACAGCATTTCACACCAGCACCCTTTCATCATTACAGCAGGGAATCTGAAATATCACTGACCCGTTCGGCGATACGTACCGGCCCAAAGGATGCCAGACGTTCACGATCATGCACCCCCCATGTGACGGCCAACCGATCAATCCCGGCATTCGCTGCCATTTCCATATCGTAAATACTATCGCCAATCATCAGCACTTCTTCTGGCTGGCAGCGCACTTCTTTCATTAACTGGTTAAGCATCATAGGATCAGGTTTGGAACGCGTCTCGTCAGCACAGCGTGTTGCATGGAACAAATCACTCATATCACGCGTATTTAACTCTCGAGCCAACCCCTTACGGGACTTACCCGTTGCCACCGCCAAGGCATAACCTTTGCTTTGAAGCAAACTCAAAATATCTGGAATACCAGAGAAGAACGGGGAAGGCTCATGACTCCTGCCCAGAAACTCATCACGATAAGCATCACGAAAAATATGAATATCTGATTCGGGTAAATCAGGATATAACTGCCTGATCGCTTCAAACATACCCAAACCGATGATATTACTGTATTCACGATCCGACAGGAGCGGCAGACGTACATTTTGGGATGCATGCCGAAGACACTCAACGATACGCTCCGCCGAATCCACCAAAGTGCCATCCCAGTCAAAGACAACCAACTTATAGGGTAGAACTTCCATCACACTCATCCCTGTATCTAGAGTTATTCGTCTTTTTTTGACTCACGCAAGATAATCAGATCTGCAGGGCACTTAGCCCCGCAGTTGTTGTAACCCTTCGCACAAATCTTCTGGCAAAGGCGCCTCAAACACCATTTCACGCCGATCAGGCAACTGTACCTTCAAACGGGCCGCGTGAAGAAACAATCGGCGAACGCCTTGCCGCTTCATGGTTTTATTAACTTCATCATCACCATATTTTTCATCCCCAATAATGGGGCAGCCAACATGCCGGGAATGCACACGAATCTGATGGGTTCGCCCTGTCTCAAGACGCGCCTCTACTAATGTGCAACCATCCAACCGCTCAAGCACCTGGAAATGGGTAACGGAAGCTTTCCCCTCTGGATGAACCACAACAATCCTTTCACCGGAACGCAAGGTATTCTTCAGCAAGGGCGCTTTGACAGTCTGACGCCTGTTTGGCCAGCGACCTGTAACCAATAACTGATAGATTTTTTCTGTTTTACCGGACTGCATCTGCACATGCAGGTGCTTCAGCATGCTGCGCTTCTTGGCAATCAAAAGACAACCTGAGGTGTCACGGTCCAAACGATGCACCAATTCCAGAAATCGACTCTCCGGGCGCATCGCGCGCAATGCCTCGATAACGCCCAAAGACACACCGCTGCCACCATGTACAGCCATACCGCTAGGTTTGTTTACCACCAACAGCGCATCATCTTCATACATAATGCTCTGCTCAATGGCTCCACTCATTCCGGCACTAGGCGATGGCGCTGGCGTTTTTTCAGCCATACGAACCGGTGGAATTCGCACATTATCACCGGCCGCCAAACGGTAATCGGCCGTAACACGCCCTTTATTGACCCGCACTTCACCCTTACGAATAATCCGGTAAACACGGGTCTTCGGCACCCCTTTCAGGTGCAATTTCAGGAAATTATCGAGTCGCTGCCCGGCCCTCTCGTCATCCACTTCAACGAAACGCACACGGACATCAACTACTGGCGATATAGGATGTTCATTACTCATGCGGCCATCTTACCAGCTTTCAGGTCATTTGCTGCACTCGGGAATTGCTGATATATTTCAGATACCGGCCGTAGATCAGTACGTGATTACGACGGAAAGTTATAAGCAACTGATTTAACACCCATTAATTGTCACAAGGACCACGGAGAATTTTCCCGTAGACGGTGTCCAAATATGTGTGACAAGGGTAAAAAAGAGTCAGCAAGAACGGCACGATGAAATGCCGTGACTCTGACAAAAGTTAACTAGCGCTATCCTTTTCAGTCAGGCGCTCCTATTAAGATTTCAGAAGTCGGCGCACAGGCACTCATGCTTCGCTGACTGCAGCTGGGTCACTCGCCCACCTGCAGAATGCACAAGATAAGACCTGTATGCCCATGTTGAGGCCAGAAAGGCCTGGCAACCGTTTCAGTATGGTGACCGTACAACCATGGGTATCGCTGAAAAACCGCTTGCAGCGAAATACAGCAACACAAGCAACAACAAGAATGAATAATAGGAGATACCGCGCTTGAAGAGGATGGCCGCCACATACTATCGGTAATTCATGAAAAGAATGCTTATCAATGCGACCCAGCAGGAAGAGCTGCGGGTTGCACTGGTCGATGGCCAGAGACTCTATGACCTGGACATCGAATCCGGCGCCAGGGAACAGAAAAAGGCCAACAACTATAAGGGAAAAATCACCCGTATTGAGCCAAGTCTCGAAGCTGCATTTGTCGACTTCGGCGCTGAACGGCACGGATTCCTCCCCTTAAAGGAAATCTCCCGCGAGTATTTCAACAAAACCCAGTCCTCCGGTCGCCCCAATATTAAGGATGTGATCAGAGAAGGGCAGGAGGTCGTCGTTCAGGTTGATAAAGAGGAGCGCGGCAACAAAGGCGCCGCCCTGACCACCTTTATCAGCCTTGCCGGACGCTATCTGGTCCTGATGCCCAACAATCCTCGTGCAGGCGGAATCTCTCGCCGCATCGAAGGTGACGAGCGCACTCAGCTCCGCGAAGCACTCAGCCAGCTGGATATCCCTCAGGAAATGGGTGTTATCGTTCGTACCGCAGGTCTGGGCCGCGGCAGCGAAGAGCTCCAGTGGGATCTGGACTACCTCCTGCAGCTCTGGAACTCCATCCAGGAAGCCGCATCATCCAATCCTGCCCCCTTCCTGATCTACCAGGAAAGTAACGTTATCATCCGGGCTATCCGTGACTATCTGCGTCAGGACATCGGCGAAGTACTGGTTGATAACCCCAAGGTTCACGCAGAAGCCCTGGACTTTATCCGCCAGGTCATGCCGCAGTACCAGAACCGCATCAAACTCTATAAAGATACAGTACCGCTGTTCAACCGCTTCCAGATCGAAACCCAGATTGAGACTGCCTTCCAGCGTGAAGTCAACCTGCCCTCTGGCGGCTCTATCGTCATCGATCCCACCGAAGCACTGGTATCTATTGACATCAACTCCGCCCGTGCCACCCGTGGTGGTGACATTGAAGAGACTGCACTTAACACTAACCTTGAAGCCGCCGATGAGATCGCGCGCCAGCTTCGGTTACGGGATATCGGCGGACTGATTGTCATCGACTTCATTGATATGAACTCAAACAAGAGTCAGCGCGAAGTCGAAAACCGTATGAAAGACGCCCTCCAGATGGACCGCGCCCGCGTCCAGATTGGCCGTATTTCCCGATTCGGCCTTCTGGAAATGTCTCGTCAGCGCCTACGCCCCTCTCTGGGCGAAACCAGCGGGATTGTCTGCCCCCGCTGCCATGGCCAGGGTACCATTCGTGATATCAGCTCTCTCGCACTGTCCATCCTGAGACTGATGGAGGAAGAAGCCCTCAAAGAGAGAACCTCAGAAATTCGCGCTCAAGTCCCTGTCAGCGTTGGCACGTTCCTGCTGAACGAAAAACGTGGCGTTATCAGTAAAATTGAGAAGCGCAATGACGTACGCGTGCTCGTCATCCCGAATCCGAACCTGGAAACGCCTCACTTTGAAGTCCAGCGCCTCCGGGACGATCATGCTGCTGTTCAAGCAAAAGAGAACAGCTTCGAAATCACCACAGAGATTGATGAAGCCGCTGAAGAGCTTGTTCAGGAAAAACCTGCGATCAAAACCAGTGAAGCAGCTGTCAAAAATATCAGACCAGCACAACCTGCACCGGCAAAACCAACCACCCAAGAGCAGGTTGGACTGATCGGCTCAGTCTCTCGCTTCCTGTCTGGCCTGTTCAAGGGCGAAGAGCAGCCACAAAGCAAGACTGTAGAAACCTCCAGAAGCCAGAAAAAGCCACAGCCCCGTAATAATGGTGGCAAGCAGCAAGGCCAGCGTCGCCAGAACGACCGCACCGACCGTCGCGATCAACGCAATAGCCAGCAACAAGACCAGGGGCGACCCAACCAGCGTCAGCGTCGTGATTCTCGCAATGCTGATCAAAAGCGCGAACGCGATACCGCCAAAGGACCTGCTCAACGAACCAAACAGGCACCTAAACAGGAACGTCCGGTTCAGGAAGACAACAAACCAGGCAATCGCCCGACGCGCGAAGAACGCCAGCCTGATCAAGCTGCAGGTTCAGAAGAACGTCGTCGCCGTCCACGCAACCTGGCCAATCGCCGCAGAAGCAATCGCCCTTCTCAGCGTGATCGCCAGCAGCAGTCCGAGCAAGCTGAAAACAACGAGCAGGTTGCTGTTGCAAATGAGTCAGCACCAACTGAAAAGCGTGCTCCAGAACAATCTCGCCAGAGCGAACCCCAGCAGCAAGACAAGATTAGCAAGGAACAGGATCGCAGCACAACTGCCCGTCCTGTGAGCGAGACTGTTGCAAAAGAGGCTACAGCGACTGAAACTCCGGCAACACCTGCTGAGAGCAAAGCGCCTCAGGTATCGACTCCAGAGACCAAGGAAGCTCCTATACCTGCCGAAAAAGCGACTGAAACTCAGGCATCAGAAAAACCTGAAACCGCTCGCCAGCCCTCAGGACAAGCCGCTGAGCAGCAACCAGCAGCAGCTGCGCCAGAAGCTCCGAAAATGACAGGTTTAGCTGAAGCTATCTCTGCGACAGCAAGATCAGAGAATCATCCCAAACCCACCGGTTTCGAAGTAGCAACTGCCGGCACACAGGGTGAGCCAAGTCAGGCACCGAAACCCATGCAGGCTACTGAAAAAGCCGAGACTCCCAAGCCTCGCGCCGAGAGACCTGCCAGAAGAGAGCGGAAAGAAAGGGCAGAAAGGACTGCACAGCCAGCACACGCTGCACTTAAAGCATCCGACTCTACCGCTAAACCTGAAACGAAGGCCGCAGATGTTGCTGTAGAAGCTAACGTCTCACGCGAACAGCCTCAGGCTGCACAACCAGCGAAAGCAACGGTTGCTGATAGCACATCCGCCCCAGTTTCCGAGCCGACACCGACCACCGAGGTGAAAAGCACTCAAACTGCTGAAAATGCAACACCTGCAGAGGCTCCCAGAAAGCGACGCACCCGGGCGCACAATGACCCTCGGGAAATCAAGCGCAGACTGGCTGAACAGCAGAGCAAGCCTCAAGACGCACCTACTGCTCATCCACAAGAGGAGACCTCTGAAGCCCAGCGCTAATAGGGTCACATAAAAAAGGGAGTCTACCGACTCCCTTTTTTATTAACTCAAGTTACGCAGTAACGAATAACCTTAGCTGCTCGAATGATGCCCGCAGAGCGGTCATGTAAATCTTCGCCCTGAGCTGAAAATGATTGACCTTCAGTTTCAGGGAGAGGGT
>MUIA01000114.1 GCA_002084115.1 Oceanospirillales bacterium LUC14_002_19_P2
AAGCTGAACAGTAGACCCAGAAAATGCCTTGGTTACAAAACTCCATATGAGGCATTCAAAGAGTTAACTGGAGTGGATGCAAGAAAAGTCATGGGTTATGCATTTATGACTTGAATTCAGGACTATTAATTTGGTGCTGGTTGAGTTTTTTGGTTATTTATCTAATAAGCTTTAATGTAAATCCAAAGGTAAGCCATTTTATGAATCCGGTTTTCAAGATTTTACGTGAGAGCTATCATATTTAGGTTGATAGTAGAAGTCAGCAAATAGTGTCTTTTTAATTTTTGAATGTTGTAATTGGCTTATCCTGTGTATTTAGACTTGTTAGCATATTGTGAAAATGGGCTTTCATTAGTATAAAGAGACTGGAGCTTTTTTTATGGCTAATTTGCAATTCACCATTTATGTTAGACAGCACAACCATTTCGTTTGATGGCTGTGCTTCAAAAGATCGACATCTGCTCAGGTATGTTAATGGCGCCAAAACATGGGTGTAAATAGCACCAATAAGGTGAATATTTCCAAACGTCCCAGCAGCATGGCAAAGCTTAAAATCCACTTCGCAGTATCCGGCAGACTCTGGTAGTTAGATGATGCCTCACCCAGTGCAGGGCCCAGGTTGTTCATGCAGGATGCAACGGCAGAGAAGGCTGTGGTGATATCCAGGCCGGTAGCTAGCAGCGCCAGGTACATCACGATGAACAGGAAAACATAGGCTGAGAAAAAGCCCCAGACAGCATCCGCTACCTTATCATCCACTGGTTTGCGTCCCAGCTTGATGGAAAAGATGGCGTTGGGGTGAATCAACCGTTTTAGTTCCCGTGATCCCTGCTTGAAGATCAGCAATACACGGATCACTTTCATACCACCGGCGGTTGAACCGGCACAGCCTCCGGTAAAGCTGGTTAGAAAGAGCAACAGCGGAAGGAAGGTGGGCCAGATAGAGAAATCTGTGGTGGCGAATCCTGTAGTAGTTGCGATGGAAACCACTTCAAAAATGCCGTAGCGGGCAGCTTCCATCCCGTCGTAGACATCATTGTAAAGCAGTACCGGTACCGTCAACGCGCAGACGCCAATCAGCATTAGCAGGTACCCACGGACTTCTGGATCCGAGAAATACATCAGGAAACTGCGGTTGTGCCAGACCAGGTAATGCATGGCGAAATTGATGCCGGAAATCAGCATGAAAAAGATCGCAATGCCCTCAATGGTTGGACTATTAAACCAGCCAATACTGGCGTCGTGGGTTGAGAATCCGCCAATGGCAACGGTGGAGAAACTGTGGCTGATGGCGTCAAATGGTGTCATGCCAGCCATCCAGTAAGCCAGTGCGCAGGCGACGGTCAGACCAAGGTAGAGATACCAGAGAGTTTTGGCGGTTTCGGCAATTCGTGGTGTCAGTTTACGGTCTTTTACCGGGCCGGGAGCTTCCGTTCTATACAACTGCATTCCACCGATACCCAGCATGGGCAGAATCGCGACGGCGAGAACAATGATTCCCATGCCACCTAGCCATTGCAATTGTTGTCGGTAAAACAGGATGGCGCGGGGCATGGCGTCAATATTGGTGAGAACGGTGGCGCCTGTGGTGGTCAGGCCTGATATGGACTCAAAAAAAGCATCAGTGACGGATAGCGACGGCGCATCCATCAACAGGAGTGGAAAGGCACCAAAAACCGCAAGAACAGCCCAGAACAGTACAGTAATCAGAAAGCCATCCCGTGGGCGCAGGTCATGCTTGGCCCGGCTGAATGGCAGAAAGAAGACCAGCCCGGTCACCAGTGTGATCAGGAAGGTATAGGTAAACAGCATGATTTCCGGTTCGCCGTACCACCAGGCCACTGCCATGGGTGTCAGGCTGGCGGTGCTGAACAGCACCAGAAGAATCCCCAGAATGCGCAGAATGACCGGCAGATGCATTCAACTCCCCCAGAAAGCACCTTGTCTTCTGTACCCTGTGTGCCTTGTTCCGTGTTGTTATGGCCAATCCGGCGGCGAGTACAGAACAGACTGTTGTTATTCCTTCGTAAAGTGTCTGGCCGCGGTGTCAGTGTATTTTTGTGCGGCCAGGTTTTACTGGTTTTTTCAGAAGAAACTGAGTCCTACCTGGAACAGTTTTTCCACCTCGGTTATACGCTTCTTGTCGGTGAGGAACAAGATAACGTGGTCGCCGGACTGAATTTCGATATGGTCATGGGCGATCAGAACCTGATCGTCCCTAACCACTGCACCAATGGTGGTTCCTGGCGGCAATTCAATGGCGCCAATGGTACGGCCAACCACTCGCGAGCTGGTTTCGTCACCATGCGCGATCGCCTCAATCGCCTCTGCTGCGCCTCTGCGGAGTGAGTGAACGTTTACTATGTCGCCGCGTCTTACATGACGAAGTAAACTGCCAATTGTTGCCAGTTGGGGTGAGATCGCGATATCAATACTGCCACCCTGCAGCAGATCGACATAGGCCGGGTTGTTGATCAGCGCCATCACCTTGCGGGCGCCAAGTCGCTTGGCAAGCAAGGAGGACATGAGGTTGGCTTCATCGTTGTTGGTCAGGGCGATGAAGACATCAGTTTCCTCAATACTTTCAGCGACGAGTAGGTCTCTGTCAGAAGCATTGCCATTGAAGACAATCGCCTTGTTTAGAGACTGGGACAGGTGATGACAACGCTGAACATTATGCTCAATGATCTTGACGTTGTACTTGTCCTCAATCGCCTGGGCTAACCGCAAACCAATATTGCCGCCACCGGCGATGATGATGCGCTTGTAGTCCTGATCCAGACGGCGCAGCTCGCTCATAACGGCCCGGATGTGTTTCCGGTCAGCAATGAAGAAGACTTCGTCATCCGCTTCAATCACGGTAGTGCCTACCGGCATGATCGCTTTGCCGCGTCGGAAGATGGCTGCAACCCGGGTATCCACGTTGGGCATATGCTCGCGGATGGTTCGGAGTTCCTGATTCACAAGTGGACCGCCGTAGTAAGCTTTCACGGCAACCAGCTGTGCCTTGCCGCCGGCAAAATCCAGTACCTGCAGTGCGCCTGGGTATTCGATCAATCGAGTCACGTACTTGGTGACGACCTGTTCCGGGCTGATCAGAACATCGACAGGAAAGGCTTCGTCATTGAACAGACCGGCCCGGCTGAGGTAAGCCGTCTGACGAATCCGGGCGATCTTTGTCGGTGTCCGAAACATGGTGTAGGCGATCTGGCAGGCTACCATGTTCACCTCATCGGTGTTGGTGACGGCGACCAGCATGTCAGCGTCATCGGCGCCAGCCTGCTTAAGGACCGAAGGAAACGAAGCCATGCCGTGAACCGTGCGGATATCGAGCCGGTCCTGCAACTCCCTGAGCCGATCACCATCGGTATCCACGACCGTGATATCGTTTTCTTCGCTGGCCAGGTTCTCAGCCAGGGTGCCCCCGACCTGTCCGGCGCCGAGAATGATGATTTTCATGAAACGTGCCTGAATGGGTTCCTTACATCGTGAGGCCGCCGGCGAGGCCGCCGGTCACCAGATCAATCCTGCATTATGACGCTTTTTTGCGTAAGCGGCAGTAGAAAAAGCCATCATTTCCCTGGGGTTTTGGCAGCAGCTGCATACCGTAACCGGTGTCCATGCCGTATTCCGCCGGGATAGGCTCCAGGATGACGTCGTCGTGTCGCTCAAGGAATGCCTTTATTTGCTGGCTGTTTTCATCCGGCAGCACGGAACAGGTGGCATAGAGCAAGATGCCGCCGGGTTTCAACAGGGACCACATCTGGTCAATGATCTGCCGCTGAAGGTTGGCCAGCTGGGCGATATCCTCGTCTCTGCGCAGCCACTTGATATCGGGATTTCGCCGTATGACGCTCGTGGCGGAACAGGGAGCATCCAGCAGAATTCTGTCGAAGGGGGTGCCGTCCCACCAGGCATCTGGTTGTGTGGCATCGCCGGTGATGACATGGGCTGTCAGTTTCAGGCGTGACAGGTTTTCATGGATACGGGATGCCCGCTCACTGTCGACATCCAGTGACCAAAGGGAAACATCCTCAGTCTGTTCCAGAATATGACAGCTTTTTCCGCCGGGAGCGGCGCAGGCATCCAGAACCCGTTCCCCCGCCTGGGCATCCAGAAGTGATGCACTGAGTTGTGCCGCTTCGTCCTGAACACTGACGCTGCCATCCTGAAATCCCGGCAACGCTGTAACCGGACAGGCTTCTACCAGTTGAATGCCATGAACTGAGAATTGGCAGGGATGCGCTGCTATACCCTCTGCTACCAGTTGGTTCAGGTAATCGTCTCTGCTGGATTGGCGGGCATTAACCCGTAAGGTCATTGGTCCCTGCTGATTGCCTGCCTCAACGATGGCCTGCCATTGTTCCGGCCAGGCCTGCTTCAGGCGACGCAGTAGCCAGTCAGGGTGCTCAAAACGCGCTTCTTCCGTGGAACCCTGCCAGTCTGTCAGCTGATCTTTTTGCCGTTGAGCGCTGCGCAGGATGGCATTGACCAGTCCCCTCGCCCAGGGCTTTTTCAGGTTGCGTGTGGCATTGACGGTTTCCGAGAGAGACGCATGCTCGGGAATACGGGTGTAAAGCAGCTGGTACAGACCAACCAGCAACAATGCCTGTATTTCCTTTTCGCTGGCTTTGAGCGGTTTGCTTAGCAGGCGATCCCGAATCAGCGACAAACTGAAGAAATGACGTGCCGTGCCATAACAGAGTTGTCGAAGTAGCGGATGTTCACTGTCGTGAAGACGCTTCTCCGCCTGTGGCAGCATGGTTGCCAGCGATTGTCCTTTGAGTACAGCGGCGATAGTGCGGGCGGCCTGTAGCCGAACATTGGCCGGACTTTTCCGAATCGGTTGTTGTGAAATACTCATTTCAGGCGAACCGCTTTCCCGGTGCAAACTGGTCACTGCGGCTGTTGAGCAGGTCCTGTACACTCATCGCCCGGCTGCCCGGTAACTGCAGCTGTTTCAGCACGAGACAGCCGGTACCACAGCTGACGACAATGCCCTGTTTGTCGGCCGAAACAATGGTGCCCGGTGCTTTATCGGAAGGCGCTTCAATGGCCGTGGCCTGCCATACACGGATGCGTTCTCCTTCCTGTTTTGTCCAGGCTACAGGCCAGGGGTTGAAGGCGCGTATCAGGCAATCGAGCTCCTGGGCAGGCTTGGACCAGTCGATACCGCCCTCTTCCTTGCTCATCTTGTGGGCGTAGTTGGCCAGTTCATCATCCTGCTTTTCCGGCGTCAGGGTACCGGCGGCGATTTGATCTAGCGCCTGCTGGAGACAGGGAGCACCGATTTCAGCCAGGCGGTCATGCAGATTCTGGCTGGAATCGTCAGCATGAATAGGACAACAGGCTTTCAGCAGCATATCACCGGTATCCAGCCCGGCATCCATCTGCATGATGGTGACACCGCTCTCTTTGTCGCCGGCGGCAATGGAGCGCTGAATCGGCGCAGCCCCTCGCCAGCGTGGCAGGATGGAACCGTGAACATTGATACAGCCATATTTCGGGATATCCAGGACTGCTTGAGGCAGTAGTAGACCATAGGCAACGACCACCATCAGGTCTGGCTTCAGGGCAGCCAGTTCCTGCCGGGCTTCCTCGGTTTTCAGGGTCTTGGGTTGATAGACAGGGATATTATGCTCCAGTGCCAGCTGCTTGACCGGGCTGGGAGTCAGCTTACGTCCCCGCCCTGCCGGACGGTCTGGCTGTGAATAAACGGCGATGACTTCATGGGGGCTGTCGATGACGGCCTGAAGATGAAGGCTGGCGAATTCCGGGGTTCCAGCAAAAACGATGCGTAATGGTTGAGTCATTCTGGATAAAACAAATAAGTAAGAAAATAGCTACATTATCCTCTCAGTGAACAGAAAATTAAAATGGTTTGACTTAACTGTTTGATTTTAGTATTTATTTTTTTGTTTTTCATACCTTGGTCTAAGGAACTAAATAAAAAACACATTGTCAGATAGAAAAGGACCAGAAAAGGACTCAATATTTGAGATAAGGATGATGGCTACTAGTGGAGTTAGGTCAGGAGTAGTTCCTGGAGCAGGCCCAGTTCAACAGAATAATCTGGGATGTTGTGCCAAGTTCTGGAACTTTCTGGTGAAAGTTTTCTGTTTTTGTTGTCCTTGCTTGGCATCGCGATTAACCATTGAAGACAATGTTCCCAGACAGAGGATTCATGAACGACAGGTGGAACCTTTACCTTTACAACGCCCACGACGTCGTAGGATACCTGTACCGCAAAGAGAGTCACAACCGGTTATTGATCCGAATATCAGAATACCGGCGCATACAGGGTTACACCCCGATGTTGTACGTCAATTAGAAAATGACTTAAACAGTGAAAATTATCGAAATCTTCGGAATCCTGCGACTGTAGGCTTAATAGAAGAAACATTGAATGCAGAAAAAACTCGCGCGATATTTGAACGAGATAGTGATATGACGCATGAAGCATTTGTCCAAAAATATTTACTGTTTTTAGTTTTGAATAACGAGCATCCGGATATTCATGAAAACTATATGGATCCTGTGTTTTTTACTCCTATAACAGAGAATTTACAACGTTGTTTAGAAAGTCGGGATACTCGTGACCGGTTTTATAATGCGGTGATGGCATTATATCCTGATCAGCCAGGAGGAAGTGCTCAGGAAGAAAGATGTAGGGAAAGGCAAATTTCACAGGCAATATCAGAAGCTTCAAGTGATTCTGATGCTGGGGATTTGTTTACTAATCTTAAAAACCTGGTAAGGGCTAAACTGCAAGTAAGAAGATATGAAGGTATAAGGCTCTCTGATGAGGAGTTAAACTACGCGCTTGACCCTTCCATCACTGAAACATTATTAGTTTGCAATGACACAGAAAAAACTGCAAATGCATTTATTGCCTTTTTATGCTTGAGAAATGAATACCCTCAATTAACCTTTGACTGTTTTCCATTTGTAGGGCTATTGCTGGCTGATAATATTGATCAATATATAAATGATGCCAATGCACGGCGTTTACTGTTTGAACAACAGATAAAATATAATCAGACGATTATGTATATGGGGGGGTATAATCATGAATGGGTTCACCATCAAAAATTAAACCTCTTCAAACTTCTGATGGTTAATGATAGATGCAGATATTTTAATCAAGAGTTTATGTTGAATCAGGAGTTATTCGAAATACTGATTGATACATTAGATGATGATTTAAACAGTATTACTCCTGTAGAACTCGCTGACCAAGTCGAGTGTTTTGTCAGGTTGAGAAATACCAGGCTGCCTGACGATGATGAATTAATTGAGCCGCATAGATTTAATGAAATCAGGCAGTTGTTGCCAAATTATATTGGAAGTTTACGTAGTAGAAATAATCAGATGATCACTTTTGCCTATTTGGAAATTAAACGAGAATTTCAAGCTAGAAATCAGGATGAAGCTGAAAGAGCAGCAGGCCTGGAAGAAGGGAGAATGAATTCTCTTATGGCTGCATATGAACGAAGCCCTGATCAATCATTAGTGCCTGATTCCATCATTCAGCAAGAGGTAGCGCCTTCTCCAGAGGATTTAATAAGAGATAGGCTTATACAAGAATTCCAACCATATTTACAAGCTTATGATTTTGAAGAAGTTCATAGAGAGAGATTGTTGCATTTGGCAGGTTGCTTACCGTCAGGTCATGATAATATGTATAAAATCAAATATATTATTGCTTTCCTTTTAATTCAGAGGTTAAATTCTGATTTGACCGATGATGATTATGTTCAATTGAATAGAGAAAATGTATTTAGACGATTAGTTCGACAAGTGCCATTACAGGATAATAGAAAATTAATGGCAGAAATACATTTTCAGCGTCCATTGAATAGGGAAGAACTTCAGCAATGCGCAACTGTATTGTTGAATTATCTAAACCAACCAGAGGCTCAACCAGTTCAACTTCCAAGAGAATCTCTAATGGAAGAACAGCATTTACCATTGACCGAGGTCGAGGATGCAACGCCTAATGTTCACATCGCAGTTTCTGGTGAACAAGAAACTGCGGAACGTACAAGAAGACAAGTAGAAGAAAGAAATTATTTAAAACAAGAATTACAGGATAAACGTATATCTAATATAAGACAGTTAAGACACCAGGAGGCGATAATTATACAGGAAGGTCAGAGAAATGGTGATAGAGCGGTTGGACAAATTATTGCTAATATTGATTATGATATTATTGCTAGTGATCGGGCTTATAATGTGTTAGTAAATACTGAAAACAATAATCAACCATTTATAGAGCAATGTGAGAATGGAAGAATAGAAAAAAGAAATGTTGCTGGCATACAGGGAACGAATAATAATTGTGGCCTTGCAGCTACTATGATGGCACTTAATTCTCAAGGATTGCTGCATCGCATGATTGAAATGGCAGAACAGAATGAAAATGTATCTGAAGAACTGTTAGATGTTCTACGAAATTTACTACTAAACTCTGAAAATGATTTCATTCATGACAGGCATTTGGCTAGACTTCGTCAAATTCTTGATTTTAGGGTAGGAGTAACTTTAGAAATGCCCGATATAATTGGCAGACTGCTAACTGGTCTTGGTTTCCAGACTTGGGGTAATACCAATGAAATGACCGATTATCGAGGGCCAGCAGCAATACAATTTATACCACTTTTTACTATTAACCCAGAAGAACGGCCTATTGAAGATGTAATCCAGGAAACTTATAGAAATAATCTTGACGCACATCCCAGGAATGAAGGTGAAACACAAGAGCAGAGAGATATTAGGATTGAACAAGCTGTTCTTACTATTCCGGTAGAAAATAAACCTGAAATGCTTTTTGTTACTTATCCTAGGTTTGGAGCTGAACTTAGACTTACTAAAACAATTAATAATGAAATCGTTATGTTAGATGATAATTGTGTTGAAACAGCGTATTCACTTGTTTCAATGATAAGTATTGAACAATCTCACTATGTTTCATGGAATATAGATCAAGATAATAATCGTTTGACTTTTGCAGACTCTATGTCTTACATGGTGCACAGAACGACAATACCATCTACTGTCGCAGTTCAAGGTATATTGAATGGTGCTGATGTAAGGCAACCATTATTTTCTGAGCAAGGTGAAGATTTTATAAAAGGAATTAAGCAGCGAAGAGAGAGAGCCATGCAAAGACTCAGGCAGGCTCATCAAAATGAAATTACATTAGCACCAGATGAGCAGGAACAACTTTTAGCGGATAGTCGCGAAGGATATATTAATATGATTGATTTCTTCGATAAACTAAAAAGTGACTCAGTTGCGTTTATATTCAAACGTAAAGATTTATAACAAAAAAGAGATTTTTGATAGTCAGCATGCGTTTAATTTGCACGCTGGCTATCTCTATTGAAAGTAATCGACGCCTTATTTTTCCATTAATCGATGTTGTTTCTCTAGCTTTTTACGAATCCGCTCACGCTTGAGTTTGGAGAGATAATCCACAAACAGCTTTCCATCAAGGTGATCGGTTTCGTGCTGAACGCAGACTGCCATCAAGCCCTCACACTCTACTTCGAATGGTTCACCGTTTCGGTCCAGGGCTTTAACGCGCACTTTGGCAGGTCGATCCAGACTTTCATAAAAACCGGGTACTGACAGGCAGCCTTCACCGTATTCTGTCACTTCATCCGTCAGCGGAGTGATTTCCGGGTTGATGAACACCATGGGTTCGCTTTTGTCTTCCGACAAATCCATAACAAAGATACGCTTCTGGACGTTAACCTGGGTGGCAGCCAGGCCCACGCCCTTGCTTTCGTACATGGTGTCAAACATATCGTCGATGAACGTCCGCAGTGCGTCATCCACAGTTTCTACAGGAATGCCGACTTCACGGAGACGCTCATCGGGGTATTCAAGAATCGTCAATATAGCCATAATTTATGCCGTTCCATTCTTCTATAACATTGCGTGCATTGCCCACACCGGAACGCACATCGTTTAGCGTTTATTGTAAATTTCCCCCGTTACCGACACAAATTAGCATTTTCAATGCCGCTGATAACGGCTGTCACTGACACGACTGTTGGTTTGTCGGACCATCCGGCCGATTTGCGACGGCTGTCACGCTAGCTCAGGTTGGCTGGCCTGGTGCCGAAAAACGTTGGTATCATTGTTGGAAAACGGGCAGAGGCCTGACCGGCAGAGCTGAGACATAACAATGAAAAAACTGTTACTGGGATGTGTGCTGTGGAGTATTTCCATGATCACCTGGGGGGAAACGTCTGACGAGATGTTCCGGGATGATCGGCCCGAGAGCTATACCGTAGTGCCTGGTGACACGCTCTGGGAAATTTCCGGCCGCTTCCTCAAAAGCCCCTGGCGCTGGCCGGAGGTCTGGGATATGAACAGCCAGATCAGCAACCCGCACCTGATTTATCCCGGTGATGTCATCAACCTGGTCTATATCGATGGCAAACCGCATCTGACCGTCAGTCGTAACGGTCAGTCCGCCACGGGGGATGGTCGCACAATCAAGTTAGTACCCAAAATCCGCAAGCAACGTTTGGCGGATGCTATCCCCACCATTCCTCTGGATGCGATCAGCGGATTTCTCAGTAATAGCCGGATTGTCAGTGCGCCTGAAACGTTGACGAATGCGCCTTATATTGTGAGTGGCAAGTCAGATAATCTTATCAGTGCCGGAGGGGATACCGTTTATGCCCGGGGCACACTGGAAGACAAAATCACCAGTTATGGTATCTACCGTATGCAGCAGGTGATTGTTGACAATGAGACCAATGAGGCTCTGGGCATTATGGCGCTGGGCGTTGGTTCTGCAACACTGAAGCAGGCGCATGGTGATCTGCTGACGCTGGAAGTCACCCAGGCTTCAGAAGAAATCCGCAGTGGTGATCGACTGCTGGTATCCGAAGAACGGGGGCTTGCCTCTTCTTTCATGCCCAGTGCCCCGGATGATCGCGAAATGCGCGCCAGAATTCTTCATGTGATTAGTGGCGTTAATCAGATTGGCCGTTTCAATAATGTGATAGTCAACAAAGGTGAGAGAGACAATCTGAAAGCTGGAAATGTCTTGGCCATCTACAAGGATATTGAGGTACGAGACCGATTCGCAGATGAAGTTATTACTCTGCCTCCGGAACGCGTGGGTTTGCTGATGGTTTATCGGACCTTTGAGAAGGTCAGCTATGGTGTTGTCCTGAAAGCCAGTCAGCCATTACGTGTGGGTAACCTGCTGAAAGCACCCTGAGCGTCTTCCTGATCTATCCTGATTCCCTATTGCCAACAACAATGCCACCCCTGACATTTCAGGGGTGGGGAAACAGGATGTCACGATGTCCGCATTATCTGATGAACATTGGGATCAGCTGGAGCCATGGCTGCGGCTGTTTCATCTCCCGGGGCTTGGACTGAAACGCTTCCAGTTTTTTCTGGAGAATATTGGTAGCCCGGAAAAGGTGCTGTCCCTGTCATTGAAAGGCCTTCTGGAGATAGCGCCGAAATCTCTCGCTAAGAAGATCGCTTCCAGCGGTAAGTCTGTAGTGGTACAGGATAGCCTGACAGCTACCCGGAAATGGTTGTCAGAACCCAGTCATCATATTATTTGCAGAGATTCCACCAGATACCCATCATCATTGGCTGCTATTGCTGACCCGCCACTCTTATTGTTTGCCAAAGGAAATCCGGAACATCTTCTTTCCCCCCAGATTGCTATCGTTGGTACCCGTTCTCCCACGCCACAGGGAAAGCACCACGCCTTCCGGCTGGCAGAAGAGCTTGTTGGGTGTGGTTTGACGGTAACGAGTGGGTTGGCTCTGGGGATTGATGGAGAAGCCCATAAGGGAGCGCTATCAGGTAAGGGGGTTACGGTCGCAGTAGTGGCAACCGGGTTGGATCGTGTTTATCCGGAAAGACATCGGTCTCTGGCTGAAGCGATTTCCAGCAACGGTCTTCTGGTGTCGGAATTTCCGCTGGGTACTCAACCCAGACCGGGGCATTTTCCTCGTCGAAACCGCATTATCAGTGGTCTGAGTCATGGGGTATTGGTTGTTGAGGCTGATATCAAAAGCGGTTCTCTCATTACTGCTCGATTAGCCAATGAACAGGGACGCGAGGTATTTGCGATGCCGGGTCCTGTGAATAACCCCTGTACCCGCGGTTGCCATAGTCTGATTCGCGAAGGCGCCACCTTGGTGGAAAGCGTTGAACATATTCTGCAGGAGTTAACCGGACCTTTGGGATGTTGGCAGCCGGTTCCATCCAAGGAGCACGATGAATTACCGGAAACGGGCTCAGAGTGTGAAAAACAGGTGCTCAATGCCATGGGGTTTGAGGCCTGTCATACAGATGATGTCGTACTACGAACCGGCCTGTCCAGCCAGAAGGTTGCTGGTATTTTGCTGGACCTGGAGCTTGCAGGGAAAATTGTCAGTGTGCCTGGCGGTTTCATGCGGATAACCAACCGCCCTGCGCTGGACACCTAACGATGGTTACGATACTTTGCGCCCTCGCAAAGAATAATCATGCTTTTACGCCCCTGTCAGAAGAGTGCCTGTAATGAGCAAGCCTTTTGTTGCGATTCTCATGGGATCCGACTCTGACCTGCCTAAGGTTGAGGCGGCCATTGATGTCTTGAGAATACTCAATGTGCACTGCGAAGTGCGTGTACACTCTGCTCACCGAACCCCTGATGCCACCCACGATTATGTTAAGGACGCCGACGCCCGCGGTTGTGCTGCGTTCATCTGCTGTGCCGGTATGGCGGCACACTTGGCTGGGGTTGTCGCTTCTCTGACCATCAAACCGGTGATTGGTGTACCCATCGATACCGGCCCGCTGGATGGTCTGGATGCCCTGCTCTCTACTGCACAGATGCCGGGTGGTATTCCGGTCGCTACCGTTGCCATTGGCAAGGCGGGCGTCCATAACGCCGCTTATCTGGCCTGCCAGATCATTGCCCTTGGCGATGCCGATCTGGCGGAACGTCTGAAAGCTGATCGCCGTATCAGTGCGGAAGATGTACTGACACGTAATGCCACACTCCAGAAAAAACTGGGTGCTTAATGACTCAAAACCTGACAGAAACGACCCGGGTGCTGAAGTCGGGAGGCGTTATCGCTTATCCGACCGAAGCGGTCTGGGGATTGGGGTGTGATCCCTGGAACGAGGCGGCGGTTAACTGCATTCTTGCCATCAAGCAACGGCCTGTCAGCAAGGGGCTGATCCTTGTGGCATCCTGCCCTAAACAAATTGCCCCGTTGCTGGAAACCCTGAGTGATGATCTCTCGACCAAAATGCTGGCCATGCAGTCACAGCCGTTGACCTGGCTGGTGCCCGATGAAGACCACTGGATTCCCGCCTGGATCAAGGGGGATTTTGACAGCGTTGCCATCCGGATCACTCAACACCCGCTGGTCGTCGAGCTGTGTAATGCCTTTGGCAAGCCGATGGTGTCAACTTCAGCTAACCGGGCTGGAGAGCCACCCATGGTGACACGGGAAGAGGTGGTTGCCTCGTTTGACCAGGAAGTTGACTGGATCACGGATGGATTCACCGGTGATGCGTCGTCGCCTTCCAGCATACGAGATCTGGTGACGGACCAGGTCTTTCGTTAAAACATCATTGCCGGCAGGCCTTCTGGTGACAGTGCTGTCTGGCAGATGATCTACTGATCGGGATTTCATTCATGACAGACCAACCGGATATCGTCGCAGTAAAAAACTACCTGCTGGGCCTTCAGGACCGTATCTGTGACGCGCTGGCGACAGAGGATGGCACAGCGGCATTCCGGGAAGATAACTGGGAGCATCATCATGGCGGTGGTGGCCGGGCCCGGGTTATTGAGAATGGCGCGCTGTTTGAGAAAGGCGGTGTGAATTTCTCCCATGTCCATGGCAGCCAGCTGCCAGCTGCTGCCAGTGCCCGTCGGCCGGAACTGGCTGGCCGGAGCTTTCAGGCCATGGGCGTCTCGCTGGTGATTCATCCGGAAAATCCCTATGTGCCGGTTTCCCATGCCAATGTCCGCCTGTTGATCGCCGAAAAGGAAGGGGCTGACCCTGTCTGGTGGTTCGGCGGCGGGTATGACCTGACCCCCTGCTATGGCTTTGAAGAGGATTGCCGACACTGGCACCAGGTAGCGCATAAGGCCTGTGAACCTTTCGGCGAGTCAGTCTATCCCCGTTATAAGCAGTGGTGTGACGAGTATTTTTTCCTGAAGCACCGAAATGAACCCCGTGGAATCGGTGGTTTGTTTTTCGATGACCTGAACGAATGGCCTTTCGAACAGTGTTTCGGTTTCATGCAGTCGGTCGGTGACAGTTATATCGATGCCTATCTGCCGATTGTCAGAAAGCGGAAAACCATGGATTGGAGCGAGGGAGAAAAAGCCTTCCAGCGCTATCGTCGTGGACGTTATGTGGAGTTCAACCTGGTCTATGATCGGGGAACGATCTTTGGGCTGCAGTCCGGTGGCCGGACAGAATCGATATTGATGTCGATGCCGCCTCAGGTCGACTGGCGTTATGACTGGCATCCTGAACCAGAAACGCCGGAAGCAGATCTTTATGAGAACTACCTGGTTTCCCGCAACTGGCTGGATTGAGAGGGCTTGATGAGCGAACAACCGCTGGATCGCTACGCTGTCATTGGTAACCCTGTCGGGCACAGTAAGTCGCCTGCCATTCATGCAGCCTTTGCCGAGCAAACGGCGCAGGTCATGACCTATGAGGCGCTGTTGGCACCGCCGTATGGTTTCAATGATGTTGTTTCATCATTCTTTCAGTCAGATGGTAAGGGACTGAATATCACGGTGCCTTTTAAGCTGGAAGCCTGGCAGATGGCAGAGCGTCGCACAGAAAGGGCTGAGCTGGCGGGCGCTGTGAATACCCTGTGGCGGTCTGATGAGGGTTGCCTGTGGGGTGACACGACGGATGGTGTTGGTATGGTAACCGATATTACGTCCAACCATGGCATTACCATCACAGGCAAGCGCGTACTGTTGCTGGGGGCAGGCGGTGCTGTACGGGGTGTTCTGCAACCGTTGCTTGAACAGAATCCGAGCAGTGTGGTGATTGCGAACAGAACCCTTTCGAAAGCTGAAACGCTGGCCGATCTTTTCCGCTCTTTCGGACCGATTGAAGCGACTGGCTTTGAATCCGTCAATGGCGTATTTGATCTGGTGATTAACGGTACTTCTGCCAGCCTGCAGGGCGATTTACCGCCGATCCCTGAAGGTGTTATCAGTCGCGATTCCTGCGTGTACGATATGATGTATGGCGCTGAAAAAACGGCGTTTATGCAATGGGCGGAATCCCGTGGTGTGGCGCTGGCGGTCGATGGCCTCGGCATGCTGCTGGAACAGGCGGCGGAATCCTTTGCTATCTGGCGTGGCGTGCGTCCCGAAACCGGCGCGGTTATCTTTCAGGTGCGCGCTGCCATGGTGGCTGCATAAATATCGCAAGGCATTTGCGACCATAATGGTAAGATGAACAGACTGTCAGGAAACAGCGTGGGGAGCAGTAAATGACAAGTGCCCGAAATATCGGCTTTATCGTGCTGGTGGATGCTGGTGACAACGATGTCCACAAGATCCGTGAGACCTTGCTGGAAATCGAGGAAATTGATCTTGTTCACTGCCTGATCGGGCCGACCGACCTGATCTGTTATGGTCGTACGACGGATGTCAGTCAACTCAAGACACTGATGAGTGATCGCATCCATGCCCTGCTGGAAGACCGGTTCAATCCGATTGAGCGGACGGAAACCATGCTGGTGCTGGATCATTATGGCAGCGCTCTCTCTGCAGAAACGCATGCGCGCCCCAATGGCACCGGTGCCTGGATTTTTGCGGACCTGAGAATCAGTGGTTCCACCATCGCGGAAAAGCTGCTGAGTCGTCACCCTGAAATCAAAACCGCCTTCAACGTACTAGGTCGTAATGACACTGTGTTTTATGTGGAGTCGGAAACCCTGGACAGCCTGATGGGTGTGATTGATGAAGGGTTCCGGGTATTGCGTGGCATCGGCAGTGAAGGCAAGCCGACCAAGGCGCTTTCCCGCACGGATACCCGTCTGGTGCTGATGTAACCCCCCTACCCTCCAGCCTGCTGCAGTTTTCGGCAGGCTGGATTCGCTAGCTTCTATAATCACCTCCTATCCGTTCTGATGGGACTGTTCCCATGGTGATTATTCATGTTGTGACCGCGTATGCTCTGTTGTTATGGCATATGCTCTGGCCCATTGCTTTCGGGCTTGCCTTGTCCTCTTATATTCGCAGCCGTGTTCCTTCTGAAACCATTATCCGGCAAATCGGTAAAAATACGCTTCACAGCGCATTGATTGCCGCTTTGTTCGGGATGATTTCCTCAATCTGTAATTATGCGACAGCAGGAATGGGGCATACCTTATACCAATCGCCTTTTCTAACTACTGCATAAGTGCCCACTGGCGAGAGCATAAACTGAACAACCGTCCAGCCTCGCTACACAGTTTATTCCAGGCATTGCAGCAACAATCCACAATATC
>MUIA01000087.1 GCA_002084115.1 Oceanospirillales bacterium LUC14_002_19_P2
CATCTATCAGCATCAACGTGAACTATTTAAAGAGACCGTTGGTGCCTTCGTTGAGAGCTTTGCAAAGGAGAAGGATCACCTGCTACCAAAATATGCAGGCTTCATCAATGCGTAAGTCCTAGGTTATTCGTTACTGCGTAACTTGAGTGATATAAATTCATTTCTTTGGCTGTTTTCGTGTTAGGCCGGACAACGACTTTGGTTATCATGTCTAACAGTTCTGATCTGGTTTCCCTGTAATAAAGTCGTTACTGTAGAGACAGGGATTCTGTAAGCAAATTAGATAAATCACGATATGGTTAAATCAAACGCAGAGCGTAATGCGCGGTTGCTCAGGCTGGCATCGACTGCATCGGTTGTCACGGCTGTTGTACTGATTGTCGCAAAGCTGTTTGCGTGGTGGGTCAGCGGCTCGGTAAGTATGATGGCGACAGTCATTGACTCCATGCTGGATGCTTTTGCATCGCTCATCAACATGGTCGCAGTGTACATTGCGCTGAAACCGGCGGATGAAAATCATCATTTTGGCCATGGCAAGGCTGAACAGTTGGCGGCACTGGCGCAGTCAGCCTTCATTGCCGGCTCGGCTATTTTCCTGATTCTGCATGCGATCAATGACCTGACCAATGATGTGGAGATCGCTAATGAGCAGGTCGCCATGATGGTCATGGCCTTTTCGATCGTTTGTACCGTGATATTGCTGCTGATTCAGAATTATGTGATCCGTCAGACCGGCTCCATTGCGATCAAGGCCGACGAGATGCATTACCGCATGGATTTGATTACCAATCTCAGCGTCATTCTGGCGCTGGCGCTGGCTGCGGCAGGGTATCGTGAGGCGGATGCCATTTTCGGTATTCTGATTGCGGTGTATATGCTTAATAGTGTCCGTAAGGTGGGCTGGGAATCGATCCAGATGCTGATGGATCGCGCACTGCCGGAAGAAGAGTTGGAGCGCATTGAAACAACCATCCTCAGCGTTGAGGGTGTTCAGGGGGTGCATAATCTGAGAACCCGTATATCCGGTGCGCTACCCATTATCCAATTCCATCTGGATGTGCAGGGTGACCTTTCGGTTCGGCAGGCCCACGATATCGGTGAGAAGGTCAAGCAGGCCATCCTGGCGTGGATGCCTGATGCTGATGTGACCTTTCATTTGGATCCCAATTAGGACACCAGATGATCTTCTCCATAAAAAAGGCTACCGGTTGATGATTCCGGTAGCCTTTTTTCTTACAGGGTTTCAGAGGGTTTATGTGGCAGGCTGCGTGCTATGAGCCGTTTTGCTGGCTAACAGGGTATAGATCACTGGTACCACAAACAGGGTAAACAGCGTACCGATCATCATACCGCTGGCAATCACCAAACCGATATTGAACCGGCTAACGGCGCCTGCGCCAGAGGCCAGCAGCAGTGGTATGATACCCAGCACTGTTGCCCCAGTGGTCATCAGAACAGGACGTAAACGCAGTGCGGCCGCTTCTTCAACGGCTTTTCGGATGTCCATACCTTGCTCACGCCGTAGTTGATTGGCGAATTCAACAATCAGGATGCCATGCTTGGTGATCAGACCAATCAACGTTACCAGGCCAATCTGGGTATAGATGTTCATGGTGACACTGATGCCAAGACCATGCTCAAACATACTGCCCAGCATTAATGGGATCAAAGCACCACAAATGGACATGGGCACTGTGACCATCACGACCAGAGGATCCCTGAAGCTTTCAAACTGCGCCGCCAGCACCAGGAAAATCACCAGCAGTGAGATGGCGAAGGTCACCATGAGGGCCTGACCCTCGTTGATGTATTGGCGGGAGCTGCCTTCGTAATCAATCCCAAACCCTTCGGGGTTAATTTCAGCGGCTTTCTCCTGCAGGAAGGTGAGGGCTTCACCGAGGCTGACACCGGGCGTCAACATCCCCTGGAGTTTGGTCGAATTGAGCTGCTGGAACTGAGTCAGCCGGTTCGGTTGGGTTTCCGTACTGACGGTGATGATGGCGGATAATGGCACCATATCACCGGATTCTGCCCGGACGTAGTAGCGGCCCAGCCATTCCTGATTAAGTCGAAACTCTCGCGGCGCCTGGGGAATGACCTTATAACTGCGTCCTTCGATACTGAACCGGTTCAGGTTGCCGTTGCCCAGCATTGTTGACAGTGTGGTGCCGATGTCCCGCATGCTGATACCGAGGCTGGCCGCCTTGTTACGGTCAACCATCAGTTGGATTTCGGGTTTGTTGAAACGGAGTTCGTTGCTGATGAACATGAACAGTCTGGATTGCTGCGCCGCCTTGGTCAGTTCTTCGGTCACACGGAACAGGGTTTCATAGTCACTGGTGGTGTTGACCACCAGTTGAACCGTCAGGCCGCCACCAGCACCGGGCAGGGAAGGCATGTTGAAGGAGAAGACCTCCAGTCCTGCCACCTGGCTGAGATGTTGGTTCTGCACCTCCTTCTGTATGGCGAACTGGCTACGTTCCCGTTCATGCCAGGGCTTCAGCAGCATACCGCTGAACGACATGTTGGGCCCACCATCCCCATTGACCAGGAAGGAGCTTTCGTATTCCGGGAATTGTCGGTAAATGGCTTCGTAGGTATCGGTATACCGATTGAGATAATCAATATTGGCGTACTGGGGGGATTTGGACATGATAAAGATAATGCCCATGTCTTCATTGGGCGCCAGCTCGCTGCGGGTTTCCATAAACATCACCGGAATCGCGCAGAAAACGACTGCCGCAAAGAGCAGGGTGGGGCCACGGTAAGACAATCCCCTGCGTATAGCAGCCTGATAGCCGTTCTTGAGCTGGTCGAAACGATGGTCCAGCCACTGGACAAAGCGACTATCGTTGCCTGCCGGCTGCAATAACCGGGAACACATCATCGGCGAGAGCGTCAGGGCAATAATGCCGTAGATAACCACAGCGCCCGCCAGCGTGAAGGCAAACTCCCTGAATAGGCTTCCGGTCAAACCTGTCATAAAGCCGATGGGAGCATAGACAGCAGCCAGGGTGATGGTCATGGAAATCACCGGAAGGGCGATCTCACGGGCACCTGCCAGCGCCGCGTCAAACGGCGACTTACCTTCTTCAATATGCCGATGGATGTTTTCAACCACCACGATGGCGTCATCAACGACCAGCCCGATAGCCAGTACCATGGCGAGCAGCGTCAGCAGGTTGATGGAATAGCCCATCAGGTGCATCAGAAACAGCACACCGACCATAGACAGTGGGATCGCAACCACGGGGATTACAACAATGCGCAGTGATCCCAGAAACAGGAAAACCACCAGGATAACGATCAGCGTCGCTTCCAGCAGGGTTTTGACCACTTCATCAATGGACGACTGAATGAATTCCGTGGCGTCATAGACGATATCGGCACTGAGTACGTCGGGCAGCTGAGCCTGTATGCCAGGGAGTGTTTCTCTGACCCGTTCGATCACATCCAGCGGGTTCGCGGATGGTGTGGCTGAGATCCCGATGTAGACGGACTGGATGCCGTTGAAGGCCACATAACTGTCGAAGTTTTCGGCGGTCAATTCAATGTTGGCAACATCCTGAATCCTGACCAGTGTATCCCCATCATTTCGGACAATGATTTGCCGGAAGGCGGCTTCGGTACTCAGGTCAGTCTGGGCATTGACGCTGGTGACCGTCAGAAGGCTTTTGGTTTCACCAGCTGCTGACTGAAAGTTATTGTCGAGAATGGACTGGTTAATATCTGCGGCGGTGACACCGAGTGCCGCCATACGTACTGGATCCAGCCAGACCCGCATGGCAAAGGTTTTTTGTCCCAGTATCTCCGCGCTGCCAACCCCTTCCAGGGTTGCGAGCCGTGGTTGCACCACTCGTGTGAGGTAATCCGTGACCTGCTCGTTGCTCATCGCATCACTGTAAAAGCTCATATAGAGCAGGGCAGACCCTTTGTTATCACCCTTTGTAATGATCGGGTCTTCGGCTTCTGATGGTAGCTGGTTCCTGACTTCGTTGACCTTGGCCATGATCTCCGTAAGCGCGCGATCAGCATTGTATCCCAGCTGAAGGTAGGCGGTGACCGTTGATGTGTTCTGGCTGCTGCTGGAGGTCAGGTAGTCAATGCCCTCGGCACCCGCTATAGCCTGCTGGACCGGGGTGGTAACAAATCCCTGCATCAGCTTGGCGCTGGCGCCGGGGTAGATGGTTGTGACCGTGATCACCGCATCTTCCATAGCCGGATACTCCCGAACCGGCAGCTTTTGGAAGGCCTGCAGGCCCAGGAGGAGAATCAACAGACTGACAACAGTGGCAAGCACAGGCCGCTGGATGAAAATATCGGTAAAGGACTGTTTCGTTGCGATCGACATCCGGGCCACCCTCAGAGCTGCACACTGTTGTTGATCACAACACGGGCGCCGTTATCCAGTTTCAACTGGCCAGACGTAACGACCTGCTCTGAACCGTCCAGCCCCTCGGTTATAGCTACGCGGCCCTGCTGGCGCTCGCCGGTGCGGACAAAGGTGCGTTTGACGGTTAAGGTTTCCGCGTCTTTCTCGTCCTCCTTGCCCTCAATGACATAGACAGAATCACCATAGAGCGTATAGGTCACAGCGGTTTCCGGCACGGTCACGACGGGAACCTGCTCAGACAGGATGATTTCGATATCCGCAAACATGCCAGGGAGCAGTTGGGTCTAGCTGTTGCTGACGATACCGCGGACATCAATGTATCGGGTATCACTATTGACCTTGGCGTTGATGGCATCAATGGCTCCAGTGAACCACTGGTCACCATGGGCGGGGACCTGAAAGCGAATGGCTTGTCCTTTGAACAGGTCGGGCACCGCTTGTTCTGGCAGGCTGAAATCGATGTAAAGCCGGGATAAATCCTGAAGGGTGGCGATCTTATCGCCTTCACTCAGGTAATCGCCCGGTTCAGCCCGTTGAATACCAATGGTGCCGCTGAAGGGGGCTGTGATGTTTTTCTTTCGTAGCATGGCTTCCGTCTGGGCGACTGCGGCGCTGGCTTCATCCAGGGTGGCGGCACTTTGGTCAAATTGGGTCTGGGAGATGGCCCGTTTCTCAATAAGGGCACGATCGCGATCGTAGGTCAGTTGTGCGAGTTTCAGCCGAGCTTTGTAGCTTTTCAGGTTGGCCTGTTCAGTCTGGTCATCCAGTTGTAAAAGCGGCTGTCCAGCAGACACCTGTTCACCAGACTGGAAAAGGGCCAGCATTACGTCACGAACGATGCCTTTCACTTCGCTCTTGAGTTCAACCCCCTGTATGGCGGTGAGGCTACCAATAGTGGTAAGGCGGGGCTGCCAGGTCTCAAGGCGGACAGATTCGGCGGAAATCGTGACAGGTGGCGGGGTAAAGGTTTTCACACATATTACCAGCAAATTTGCACACCTGCTTGACATGTTCCGATACTTTCTGACAAAGACCCGTCAGCACAATTAAGAGAACGTTCTCCTGACAGCATGTAACCTGAATTACAGTAGACTGTAACATATGATCCATGAGATACAGTCTTTGAACTCAAATAACCATTTACAGGTTCTTGTAGATTTCTACAATCTGAAAAAGGAATGTTCACATATCACATTTCTGAAACCTTCTAAAACTTCATGTTGTTTAAACAAGTCTTACAACACTAATGGAAGGATGTTTGTCACAGCTATGCTGAAAATAATATGTGAAAATGAAGGGAACATAACAGAAACGTTTATTCTGCAGTTATCATAGTCTGATAAATAAAGATACAAAACCTTTGTATGCAAACCTGACCAAAGGCAAACTGGCAGT
>MUIA01000409.1 GCA_002084115.1 Oceanospirillales bacterium LUC14_002_19_P2
TGACAGTTAATAACGAAATCGCATCAATGAAATTTTGAAAGAGCCTGGAATTCATAACAGTCATCCCCTGATAGCCGGATGGTTCAGGGAGTATAGGTCAACCAACCATCAGGGGTAACTTAGGCCCACCACTGGGTTTTGTGCCGGAACTGGCGGCAGTGGATGAGCGTCGTGTTGATCTCGCCTTTCATTGCGTGGGTGCGTTTGAACAGGTAGACAATTATCCGGAAGGGTTGGTGACAGATATACAGCCAAGGAACAGTATCCTGGGTCACTGGGAAGATTTTTTTGGTAATGATCCGGCAGGCGATCAACAAGGTATTCGGCTGACCAGCATTGAAAACTTCATTCAGCGACTCGAAACGGTACAGGCAGACGATGCGAAATGGTATTTACCCGATACCTTAGCCGTGATGCAGTTTCCTGTCAGCCAGTAATCAAAAAGGGCAGGTATGACCTGCCCTTTTTGATGATATGCCGAGACGACGAATGGAGTATCAGATGGCTTCCTGATCGGATTTAAGGCGACCGGCACCATTCGGCACTTTCAATATTTCACAAAGACGCTGACGCCAGGAAAGGCGCTCATGCTGGGGCAGTTTTCTCAGGGTATCCTGGATTACCAGCAAGGCGGCTTCCATTACGGTATCGTCTTCGAAATGCAGCAACTCAACCTGTCGGATAATTTCTACAGCCAATTTCACATGTTCAGGGGCGTCATCGTAGGACATTGTCATCTCCGTCTCTGGCATCAGCAGTTCTGATTCAGGTATCCCTTCGGCAACGGGGGCAATGTCTTTAATAACAGGTTGTTGTGTCATGCTGTGTCCTGAGTGATTCGAGTTGTTGAAGTTTTTTTATATAACGTAAACAGTGTGGTCCACGCTCGGGGCAGTCGCCAGTCGAAAACGGTATCCAATCGGAAGACGATACAGTAATGTGTTTTAGAGAACGTTTGCCTGTTGCATGAATAAGAGCGGAACTTCAGGCGCCGAGAGATTAGACTGAAAGAATGAAAAGGGAAACATTCTCCATATCTGCCAAACGGCAGCAGGAACAGTGGGGAAAGCGAGGGATTGATACATGCTACTTTTCAGTCGTTATCTGGCGCTGGCATATGCCTGGGTGCTGGGGATTGGTGAAACCTTTGTGTTTATCACGACCAACAAATATTGGCCGTTAACCTTTGATGATTATATCGCGGTTGCCTTCATGCTGCTGGTGGTGCGGATGGCGCGCAATGAGCTCAGCATTGTGCTGCTGCCGGTCGGCTGGGCGTTTGTTGTGGGTAATTTCTATGCCATGTTATTTATGCGGCTTGAGGCCAATTTCAACAGCAGTGAACGGCTCGATGTTATCACTGTGGCGCTGGGGGTTGGTTTTGTCGGCTTATTGACGTCGATTATTGCCTGTGTACAACTGATGCGTAAATATACGGCGCAGACTGACGACAACCTCTTCCCCTGATCGTTCAGTTGAGTGCTGCCAGAGTATCGGCAAATAGGGAAGATGCTCTGAAAACTGTTAGTAAAGCGTATTTCACTTACCGCCAGACAATGGCACAGTATCGACTGCTGCTTGTAACCCTTCAGGAAGTGCCTGTCCGGGCGATGTATAACCATTACACAGCTTGACCGTTCATCGTGTTTCTTTCCCCCCGCCAATTTTTGGGGGCACTTACGCTTTAACAGCAGTTGCATCAATGAATAATACGCATTCTATGTCTGGCAGGGATAAGCAGCTACTCATACTTGTTCTGGGGATTCTGACCTGCCTGGGGCCTCTGGCAATTGATCTTTATCTGCCTGCAATGCCCGCCATTGCCGAGAGCATGAACGAGCCTCTGGGTAGCATCCAGCTAACGCTGAGCGCCTATACGCTGGGCTTTGCCCTAGGCCAGCTAATCTTTGGGCCACTGGCCGATCGCTTCGGGCGGCTTCGTGTCATGGTGCCCGGCCTGGTGTTTTATATTGCCACAACTCTGCTTTCAGCCTTTACCAATACCGCCAATGAACTCATCGTAGCGCGTATCCTGCAGGCCATGTCAGGGGCTGCTGTGATGGTTACGATTCCCGCGATGGTGCGTGACATGTTTGACCGGGAAGACTGTGCCCGGATCATGTCGTCCATCCTGCTGGTGATGACGGTGGCGCCGTTGATTGCTCCTTTGCTGGGTGGGCAGTTGCTTCTATTCGGTGGTTGGCGTTCTCTGTTTATAACCCTGGCACTGTTTGGTTGTGCGGCGCTGGTACTGGCATTGATTATGTTGAAAGAGTCTTTGCCAGAAGAACACCGTCAGGCATTGACGGCAAAACAGCTGGCCAGAAACTACCTGTCAGTCATTACCCATCGTAATGCCATGGGATGTATTCTCGGACATGGCTTTTTCTTTGGTGGACTGTTTGCGTTTATCAGCGCGTCACCTTTTGTGTATATCCAGCTCTATGGCATAGCGCCGGAATATTACGGTTTTCTTTTCGCAGCCAACATTGTGGCCATGGGTACCTGTAATATCATCAATATGCGTCTGATCGGACGTTTCCCATTGCTGAATATGTTACGTTGTGGCACTGCGTTTGCCGGCTAAGTTACCCCTTGTGGTTGGTAGCACCAATGTCCAATGATTTTCTCGAACATGCGTGCAGTCGTCAGCCTATGACGCTCTGTTAGAGCGCGCCGCCAAGCGAGGTAATGATACCAATCGTATTTTCTAAGTCCTAAGCCTGATGCCAGCTATCCTTAGGCATCATCAACGAATTCTCTTTGAAACGATGTCTCGCCGACCACAGTTACCCGAAGGTTTTGAGAATATTGA
>MUIA01000351.1 GCA_002084115.1 Oceanospirillales bacterium LUC14_002_19_P2
TAAAGCGTTTGAGGGTTACGAGGATATTGTGGATTGTTGCTGCAATGCCTGGAATAAACTGTGTAGCGAGGCTGGACGGTTGTTCAGTTTATGCTCTCGCCAGTGGGCACTTATGCAGTAGTTGTAAAAGGCGATTGGTATTACTCACGGCCAGTAGCATTTCGTAGCGAAACAGAGGCTCGTAGTGGATACCGGGTAATTCGTCAGGGTCTGAGGTCACGACGAGATCAAGATCGCCACGGGTCAGTGCCGGCAGGGGCGTGAAATTAAAGCCACTGGCGAGGTCCAGTTCGACTTCCGGCCAGTGGTCACGGAATTTATCCAGTGTCGGCATTAGCCATTGGTAACAGCTGTGGCACTCAATCGCCATGTGCAGCCGGCCTGATTGCCCGCCAGCCAGTCGGGCAAGATCCCGTTCCGTATTCCGAACTGTGGGCAGGATATCATCAGCGAGTTGTAACAGCCTGAGACCTGCCGTGGTGAAACGTAGTGGTCGGGTTTTGCGGATGAACAACGCCTGCCCTAGTCGTGCTTCCAGATCCTTAATCTGATGAGAGAGGGCTGACTGGGTCAGGTGTACCCGTTCGGCGGCTTCGACCAGGCTACCGCATTCGCGCAGGGCTTCCAGGGTTTTCAAATGGCGTATTTCAAGCATGATTATTAGAAATTCTCATTGTTATGTTTAGAAATATGAGATTGATTCAATTTTAGCCGGCTTCCAGAATACGACTCAACCGGTCAGGAGTGGCCAGGTACACAAAACAACTAAAAAACGACAGACGAGAGTGGGAGTTACAGGAATGGCGATTGCACATGTGCCCGGTTTTCCCCGGATTGGTGCACAACGAGAATTAAAGCGTGCGGTAGAAGCCTATTGGGCTGGCAAGATGGATCAGGCTGAGTTGATGGTGGCCGGTCAGGCCATGCGCGCCACAAACTGGCAACAGCAACAGGCCGCAGGTCTTGATGTTGTGACCGTGGGTGACTTTGCCTGGTATGACCATGTACTGAACCATTCCATGATGTTTGGCGTCATACCCGCGCGTTTTGGTGATAGCGATGCGGCGTCCTCTTTCTCCCTGGATACGATGTTTCGCATGGCGCGTGGACGGGCGCCGAGCGGTCAGCCGGCAGCAGCCTGTGAAATGACCAAATGGTTCGATACCAACTATCACTACATCGTGCCTGAATTTACCACTGACCAAGCGTTCTCGCTGGATACGGATAACTTGTTTGCGGAAATCGCCGAGGCACAGGCTGCGGGGTATCAGGTTAAACCGGTCTTGCTTGGTCCTGTCACTTACCTTTGGTTGGGCAAGGAGAAAGGTGGGGCCTTTGATCGGTTAAACCTGCTGCCGGATTTACTGGCTGTCTATGCTGAATTACTGCATCGTCTGCAGACGCTGGGTATTGAGTGGGTTCAGATGGATGAGCCGGCACTGGTGCTGGATCTTCCGGCAGAGTGGCAGCAGGCCTACGAATCCGCCTATAACCGACTGCAGGGGGCGGGATGCAAGACGTTGCTGACTACCTATTTTGGTCATCTGGATGACAACCTGGGGCTGGCGGTTAACCTGCCGGTGGATGGTCTGCATATTGATGTCGTGCGGGCGCCCGAGCAATTGGATGCCGTCCTTGACCGCCTGCCGGCCTATAAGGTGCTGTCGCTGGGTGTGGTGAATGGTCGTAATGTCTGGCGTAATGACCTGCGGGCTTCTCTGACGCTGTTGGAGCGTGCTTATCAGCGTGTTGGAGAACGGCTCTGGGTGTCTGCCAGTTGTTCTTTGCTGCACAGTCCAGTTGACCTGACGTTTGAAACCGAATTGGATAGCGAAGTCAAAAGCTGGCTGGCGTTCAGTGTGCAGAAGCTGCGTGAGATTGCTGCTCTCGGACGTCTGGTAAATGGTAATGGGCGTGAGGAAGACCAGTTGTTATTGGACGCCAGCGATGCTGCCCAGGCAGCGCGCATCGATGCCGAGCGTATCCATGATCAACAGGTGCAGCAGCGGGTTAGCCAGATAACGTCAGCAATGTGTGAGCGTCGTTCGGCTTATGATAAGCGTGCCAAGGCGCAGCATGATCGGTTTGGTTTGCCGTTGTATCCGACAACGACCATCGGCTCCTTTCCCCAGACAGCGGAAATTCGAACGAATCGTAACCGCTTCCGTAAGGGGGAGCTGAATGAAAGCGCGTATGTCCGTTTGATGGAGGAGGAAATTGCCTCCGTTATTGCCCGACAGGAGGCGTTGGGCTTGGATGTGCTCGTCCATGGTGAGGCTGAACGGAATGACATGGTCGAATACTTTGGTGAGCAATTGGAAGGCTTTGTCTTTACCCGTAACGGATGGGTGCAGAGTTATGGCTCTCGCTGTGTCAAACCGCCCATCATTGTCGGAGATATCTATCGCAACGGGCCAATGACCGTGGAATGGACGACATTTGCCCAATCCTGCACCGAGAAGCCTGTCAAGGGCATGCTGACCGGGCCGGTCACTATTCTTTGCTGGTCCTTTCCTCGAGAAGACGTGTCACGAGAGACGTCCTGTCGACAGTTGGCGCTGGCATTGCGTGATGAAGTGCTGGATCTGGAGCGTGCAGGCATTGGTATTATCCAGATTGATGAACCTGCGATCCGGGAAGGTTTGCCTTTACGGCGTACAGAGTGGCAGGCCTATCTTGGCTGGGCGGTGGACTGCTTCCGGATTGCTGCGTCCGGTGTGGATGACCATACGCAGATTCATACCCATATGTGTTATAGCGAGTTCAACGATATTATCGAAGCGATTGCAGCCATGGATGCGGATGTCATTACGATCGAGACCTCCCGTTCTGACATGGAATTGCTGGATGTCTTCAAGGACTTTGCCTATCCCAATGAAATCGGGCCGGGTGTCTATGATATTCATTCACCGAATGTGCCCAATGCTGAGTGGATGCGGGAACTACTGCATAAAGCGGAGGAGCGGATTCCCGCCCAGAGATTATGGGTTAACCCGGACTGCGGCCTGAAAACACGGCAGTGGCCAGAGGTTGAGCAGGCTCTGGCACAGATGGTTTCCGTTGCCCAGACCCTGCGTGAGGAGCATGAGGTGATAGAGGCAGTTTGAGGTTGTTACTGAAACCGGTCAGGAGGCCGGTTTCAGTGCGTCATAGGGCACTGCCTTATGCCCTGCGAGGTATTGGCTTAAACGGTTTACCTGGGTTGCCGCCATTTCCATTCCGGTTTTTGTTCGACGCCAGAGAATATCGTCAGCTGTCACCGCCCATTCCTGTTCAACCAGGTAGTCGACTTCCCGGGCGTATAAATCATTGCCAAAGTGTTCCCCCAAGTCTTCCAGACACTGGCTGTGCTGAAGCAGGTCTTTGCTGCGCGAACCATAGGTGCCAAGGTAGCGCAGACGCATTGATTCGGGTAACCAGGGATAGGTTTCAGCGAGTTGGCTGGCACAGGTTTCGATATCAGCGCATTCACCACCGGGCAGTGGGGATTCAGCCGTCCATGCAGGTTTCAGGTCAGTGAACCATGGCGACAGCTTCTTCAGTGCTGCCTCGGCTAATTTGCGGTAGGTGGTGAGCTTGCCGCCAAAGACGTTAAGCAGAGGTGCGTTGCCATTTTTATCGCTGACGGTCAGCGTATAGTCCCGGGTGATGGCGGATGGGTCGCTGGATTCATCGTTACACAACGGACGCACGCCGGAGAAGGTGTGAACAATGTTGTTTTTAGTCAATTGCTGACGGAAACTGTCGTTGACCAATGTGAGAAGATACTGAATTTCATCCTCAGAAATGGCCGCTTTTGCAGGATCCCCTTCGTACTCCATATCGGTTGTACCAATGATGGAATACTTATCCAGCCACGGGATCACAAACACAATACGACGATCCTTGTTTTGCACGATATAGGCATGGGGCTGATCATGCAGTCTGGGAACAACAATATGGCTGCCCTTAATCATGCGAATGCCGTATTCAGGCTGTAAATGCAGCTGGTTTTCTATGACATTGGCCACCCAAGGGCCGGCGGCATTGATCAGGCTTTTGGCGTAATAAAGAACGGTTTCCCCGGTATCCCGAGTCAGGGCTATTTCCCAGCAGGGGTTAGTGCCCTCAAGGCGTTTGGCGCCCGTGCAGCGGGTTCGGGTCAGGATTTGGGCGCCTTTTTCCCGGGCGGCAATCGCATTACAGATGACTAACCGGGCATCATCGACCCAGCAGTCTGAATATTCAAACGTGGTTTTGAAGGCAGGTTTCAGTGGTGAGCTATTGTCCAGTTTGACGGTGCGACAGCCGGGCAGGACTTCCCGGCGCGCCAGGGTGTCGTAAAGAAAGAGGCCGCAGCGGATCATCCATGCAGGGCGAAGATGAGGCGCATGGGGGAGCTGGAAACGCATGGGCTGCACCAGGTGAGGTGCGCTTTTCAAGACCACTTCGCGCTCTCTCAGTGCTTCGCGAACCAGTCTGAATTCATAATGCTCCAGGTAACGCAGGCCGCCATGAATCAGCTTGCTGCTGGCGGATGAGGTGGCGGAGGCCAGATCGGCCTGTTCGCAAAGCAAAACACTCAGGCCTCGTCCGGCGGCATCGCGGGCAATGCCTACGCCGTTGATGCCACCGCCAATGATGACCGTATCCAGAGGGTTTTCAGCCGTTATTCCCGGTTGTTCGACAGCCTGCATGGTTGGATTCCGTTTTCGAATTAGAAAATGTTGTGTTCATAAACGAAAATAATGTGTTCATTTTAGAATCTGTGAGTGAAAACTCAATCGTTTCTGAACAATAAATAACGAAAACGGAGCAGGAGTTCGGGCAATCAGTCTGGCAGGGTCAGCTGAACGCCATGCTCTTCCAGCAGCTGGCAGATGGCGGTTGAGGGTTTGCTGTCAGTAAACACGCGGTGAAAGCGAGTGATGGTGTCCAGCCTTACAACCGCGTTTCGGCCAAACTTGGAATGATCCGCTGCCAGGAACAGCTGTCGGGAGTTGTTCATAATGGCGCGGGAAACATGGACTTCCTGGTAATCGAAATCCAGCAGGGAGCCATCCTCGTCAATCCCGCTGATGCCGAGGATGCCAAAATCCACCTTGAACTGTTCAATGAAATCCTCGGTCGCCTGACCAACCAAACCACCATCTCCCCGGACAGTGCCGCCGGTCAGCAGGATATCAAAATCATCTTTCTGGCTGAGAATCGTGGCAACATGGATATTATTGGTAATGACCCTGAGGCCGCGGTGTTCCAGCAGTGCCTGGGCGATAGCTTCGGTGGTGGTACCAATATTGATAAACAGGGAGCAGTGGTTCGGAATGGAAGCCGCTACTGCAGCGGCGATCCGCTGCTTTTGATTGGAGGAGTGGGAGACCCGGTCATTGTAATCGGTGTTCTGGATGGACGAATCAATACCAGCACCACCGTGATAGCGTTTTAGCTTTCCCTCGTTGGCGAGCTGATTGATGTCGCGACGGATGGTTTGCGGGGTGACACGAAAATGCTGGGCCAGTTCGTCAATGGTGGCGTAGCCACTGCCGGTGATGTAGTCGAGAATGGCGGTGCGGCGGTCGAAATGGTCCATACAGGTGTTTCATTTCCGGTCTGGTGTGGCGTGGGTTCTGCCCGGCAGGGGGCTGAGCTTCATGTTAGCATTACTGTCATCGAATAAATAACTCAAGTTACGCACAAGACTGAAAATACGGCATTATTGCCGGTATGAAACACGATCTGATTGAGCTGTACTCTGACTACCTTCTGTCCTCTTTTGGCAAAACAACCGCAACCGGT
>MUIA01000461.1 GCA_002084115.1 Oceanospirillales bacterium LUC14_002_19_P2
AAACCCTCTCCCTGAAACTGAAGGTCAATCATTTTCAGCTCAGGGCGAAGATTTACATGACCGCTCTGCGGGCATCATTCGAGCAGCTAAGGTTATTCGTTACTGCGTAACTTGAGTTATTATATTGAAGAAAGTACAGCAACCTTTGAAGAGCAGGCGCTCACCGAGGCTGCCATGCTGGATCGTATTCTAGCCATACAGACTCAGTTTCCCTGGTTAGTGATTGAGGATGAAGGGCACGTCTTGGGCTATGCCTATGCCTATGCCAGTGTCTGGAAAGATCGGTCTGCTTACCGCTATGCCTGTGAAGTCAGTGTTTATATTGCAAAAGATGCGTCAGGCCGTGGCTTGGGAGTGAAGCTCTATGAGGCTCTGTTTGAACGACTGTCGGCCATGTCCATGCATACGGTGATCGGTATCGTGTCATTACCAAACGAGGCCAGTGTCCGACTGCATGAACGACTGGGCTTTGTGCAGGTTGCGCATTTGCGGGAGGTCGGCGTCAAGTTTGGCCGCAGGCTGGATGTCGGGTATTGGCAACGGCTGCTTCACGCTGTTGAATAATCAACGGAATAGTCCAATCCTGTTGCATCGGGGTATTCATGACGCTCATGGCATAATCGAGGGGATTCTTTGCGATAACACGGCTTTTTCTACAGGTTGGCGACATCTTATGATCGGATGATTCCTGATGATGAGATGGTATTCGTTTTGGCTGTTCTCCTGAGTGCACTGTTTCCCGTCTTTGCCATGATGCTGTCCGGCGGTATTGCTGCCCGTTATTCATTGCTGCCATCCGGTGGTGATACAGCACTGAATCGTTACGTCTATTATTTCGCGGTGCCCGCTCTGCTGATCACGGGGCTTGGGGAAGCGTCCGTGAATCAGATTCTTCGCTGGGACTTCATGATCGGCTACCTTCTGGCGGCAATGGGCGTCTATATCGGAGTTTTTGTGTTTGCTCACTGCCTGTTGAAACGGTCGATAGCAGAAAGTGGCATACAGTCGTATACTGCGTCGTTTGCGAATACGGGATATATCGGTATTCCCTTGTTGCTGGGGCTGTTTCCTGATTCCCCGGATGCCATTATTGCTGCGGTGATCACCACGGTGCTGTCCAATGTCATGCTGGCGTTAGCCCTGGCCAAGATTGAGCTGCATTACGCCACGCAGGGATATCGCATCCATCAATTGGCCGGGCGTATTGTTTTTCGCGTCCTTATGAATCCCTTTATATTGGCGACGGTTGTCGGCTTTTTGATCAGTTGGATGCAGTTGTTGATCCCTGTACCGATCAGCCGATTTCTGCATATGCTGGCTGATACTACCTGCCCCGTGGCCCTTTTTGCTATTGGAATGGTGTTGGCTGGACGATCGGCGGAGCAGCCTGTACCCGTGCCTGGTGGTTCACGGGAAGTGGCCAGTCTGTTAGTCGTCAGTGGTGCCAAACTGATACTGCAACCACTGTTAACGCTGGTCTGCCTGCGCTACCTGGGTGTCAGCGGGCAGTGGCTGCGTATGGGAACCTTGCTGGCCGCCTTACCGACAGCCGCCAATGTGTACGTAATCGCTGAACAGTATGGGATTTACACCAAAGGGGCTGCACGGGCGATTATGGTAGGGACACTCGTGACGCTGTTAACCGTGCCGCTGGTTCAAATCCTGTTAACCCGAATGGCCTGAGTGCCTGTCGCCCAGTACCGGGTGCAGGCGTTCCTGCATGAAATCCATAAACAGGCGTACGCGTCTCGGCAGATGTTCACGGCTGTGATAGATCATACTGAGTGTGCGGCAAGCCCCTTCCCATTCCGGCAACAGCGGGGTGAGGGGAACCTTGTCCTTATGCATGGCTACATAGGCATGGGGCAGATTCACAATCCCGAGTCCCCGACCCGCTGCGATCACCGCTGTAAACATTTCATTGACATTGATACGTGGCGATTGCTGAACACGGATAAAGGCGCCTCCGGGGTGAGTCAGTCGCCACTCTTTCAGCGGCCAGGTCATGATCAGATCATGACGGGACAACTGATCAGGATGCTCCGGCCTACCGCATTCCCTGAGATAGTGGTGGCTGGCATACAGGCCATAACGCAACCGGCCGATGGGTCTGGCGATCAGATCAGAATCGGGCAGTTCTCCCCCGACAAAGGCGACATCAATCGACTGATCCAGAAAGGAAGGGAAGTCATTGGTCAGGTCAATATCAAGCCGGATGGTCGGCCACTCGACACTGAAATCTGCAAAATGCGGTGACAGGAAACTACTGGCCAGGTTGATGGGGGCGGTAATACGTAACAGGCCTTCCGGTGTTTCCAGGGATTGCTGCAACTCCCGGTTGGCAGCTTCAATCGAGTCGAGCCCCGCGGCGCATTGGTGGAAATAGCGCTGACCGGTTTCGGTCAATTGCAGACGACGGGTGGAACGTATTAATAAACGGCAGCCAAGGCATTTCTCTAGCTGGCTGATTTTGCGGCTGACGGTCGAGGCAGGGATGCCAAGATAACGAGACGCTGAGGTAAAACTACCCTCCCGAATGACGGTGATGAATACCTGTAACGCTTCCAGGCTGGCCTCTTGCATGGCGGGTAAACTGATCCTTCCGATTAAACTCGCGCACCCTATCGCCAGAAAGTCGAAAAAGCAATCGGGTGGCATCTACTGGTAAGAAAGAACGCTTGGCAGGCTGCTTTAGCCCGGATATTTCATAAAGCCGCAGTCTGACCATTCAATTTCGAATTTCCTGTGGGGCTGCTGCTTTATTACTCTGTATTACTCTGTGGCTAAAGGACTTCGGGCCCTGGGCTACTC
>MUIA01000188.1 GCA_002084115.1 Oceanospirillales bacterium LUC14_002_19_P2
CCATGGAAACGTTGCTCGATGGAAAACAGATCTGGAAGGAAAAATTCATAGCCTGAATTTGACCTGACAGACACCCTCTGGAAAATCGGTAACTGTCAGATCAGGTTTGAACTACTACAAATAATGCTATTGTCGCCTCTTTTTCTTCTACTGCCCACTGTTCGTCTTCTGATTACTATTTTTTTCTTCTCTAAGAATCTCTTTTTGTCTGTATTTCAATAACTTTTATTAATGCTGACAATGTGGTCAGCGTTTTTTGATGTAGGTCATTTTGTCCTTGTATTTTTGTTCGTAAGCCCTCATCTTAGTCACTGTAAGGCGGTTTTCAGTACTCGTTGTCGTTGCACATTGTCAGCGTGCGCTCTGACCGTCAGGAGTATCAGAAGAGAGGGCTGCGTATGGAAAATCAGGATCTCACCCACTGCCATGAGACGGTTGAGCTACCGCTTTTGCCACTCCGGGATGTTGTCGTCTATCCCCACATGGTTATTCCATTGTTTGTTGGCAGGGATAAATCAATTAAAGCCCTTGAGAAGGCCATGATAGGCGATCGCCGCGTGCTGCTTGTGGCCCAGAAAAATGCCCAGGATGACGATCCGGGTCCTGGTGAAATCTACGAAGTCGGTACGCTATCAACCATCTTGCAGATGCTGAAACTGCCTGACGGAACCGTCAAAGTTCTGGTGGAAGGGGCTGCAAGAGCCAATATTACAGAGTTCCGGGATTGTGGTGACTATTACGCAGCACTTGCTGATGTTCAGGAATCAATGCCGGTTTATGCGCGACGCTCTGAAGTCTTGACGCAGACGCTCTATAGCAAATTCGAGCAGTATGTACAGCTCAGTAAAAAAGTGGGGACAGAAGTTCTAAATTCTCTCACAGAGGTGGACGACCCTGAGAGACTGGCAGATACCGTTTCTGCCCATATGGTCCTCAAGATAGAAGACAAGCAAAAGATTCTGGAAGTTGACGACATCTTCGAGCGGCTTGAGTACCTGATAGCACTGATCGAAACTGAGATTGATTTGCTTCAGGTTGAGAAGCGGGTGCGGGGTCGCGTCAAGAAACAGATGGAAAGGAGTCAGCGGGAGTACTATCTGAATGAGCAGATGAAGGCCATTCAGAAAGAACTGGGCAGCATTGAGGATGGTGCCGATGAGTTTGACAGCCTTAAGGAGAAGGTAGAGGCTGCCGGGATGACGGCTGAAGCACTCGACAAAACCATGTCTGAGTTGAAGAAGCTGAAGCAAATGTCGCCGATGTCAGCAGAAGCCACAGTCGTTCGTGCTTATATTGACTGGATGCTGAGTATTCCCTGGAAAAAGCGTAGCAAAGTTCGCCATGATCTGAAGAAAGCGGAAACAATCCTCAATGAAGATCATTATGGTCTGGAGGAAGTTAAGGATCGGATTCTTGAATACTTAGCAGTTCAGCAGCGCGTCCGCAAGATCAAGGGGCCTGTTTTGTGCTTGGTTGGGCCGCCAGGGGTGGGTAAGACGTCTCTGGGAGAGTCTATAGCCAGGGCGACAAATCGTAAGTTTGTTCGTATGGCACTGGGTGGTGTGCGTGATGAAGCTGAAATTCGTGGCCATAGAAGAACCTATATTGGCTCTATGCCCGGAAAGCTAGTACAGAAAATGGCCAAGTCAGGCGTAAAGAATCCGCTCTTTCTTCTGGATGAAATTGATAAGATGGGTTCTGATATGCGTGGTGACCCAGCCTCTGCATTATTGGAAGTGCTGGATCCAGAGCAAAACAACAGCTTCAATGACCACTACCTTGAAGTGGATTACGACCTCTCTGATGTCATGTTTGTCTGTACCTCCAATTCCATGAATATTCCTGCACCACTGCTGGATCGTATGGAGGTTATCAGAATCCCGGGTTATACCGAGCAGGAGAAAATCAATATCTCTGAACGGTATCTGTTGCCTAAGCAGCTCAAAAATGCCGGTCTGAAGAAGGGTGAGACCCAGTTTGATGAGAATACCATTCGTGATCTTGTGCGGTATTACACGCGCGAGGCAGGTGTTCGAGGTTTGGAGCGCGAAATCGCCAAAATATGCCGAAAACTGGTGAAAGAGCAGGCGTTAGGTGTTCACGATGTGCCAGGCAAAATCGTACCAGACGATCTTGAACATTATTCTGGCGTTCAGAAGTTTACCTATGGCCTCGCTGAGGAGAAGGATCAGATTGGTCAGGTAACCGGTTTGGCCTGGACCCAAGTGGGTGGAGAATTGCTGACTATCGAGACGGTGGCGACTAGCGGCAAAGGTCAGGTTATCAAGACGGGGTCACTGGGCGATGTCATGCAGGAGTCCATTCAGGCCGCAATGACTGTCGTGAGAAGTCGTGCACCTGTGCTTGGTATCAAACCCGATTTCCATGAGACCCACGATGTCCATATCCATGTGCCGGAAGGGGCGACACCGAAGGATGGCCCTAGTGCTGGGATCGCTATGTGCACGGCACTGGCCTCGGTATTCACCGGTATCCCGGTACGTGCAGATGTGGCGATGACGGGTGAGATTACCTTGCGCGGTCAGGTTCTGGCGATCGGAGGTTTGAAAGAAAAGCTGTTGGCGGCCCACCGTGGCGGTATCAAAACCGTGATTATTCCTGCTGAGAACAAAAAGGATCTCAAGGAGATTCCGGATAATATCAAGCAGGATCTTGAAATCTGTCCAGTCAAGTGGATTGATGAAGTACTGGAGTTGGCATTGAAGTTTATGCCGGATCCACAGCCTAAAGATCAGGATGTCGCTGTCGAGGATACGAATGGAAAAGCAGATGCTGCCCGTGGCGATCTGGTCAGCACCCACTGAAATTGTTGGTTTATTAACCCGTGGTGAGCTTAGGTTCGCCACGGGTGTTTTTTGTTATTATTCATCGATTTTCTTCACGACCTGCCGGAAAATAGTCTATTTATACTGATTCTGCATCTCTGAAACCCTTGCAGGGCGGGGCTTTCTTGACAGTGACTGAAGCGTATTGGTATAAAACTTTGCGGTTTTTGCAGGTCAAAATGTATGGCAGTTCCTTCCGGTATGCCCATTCAGTCATCACCCCTTTCTGGTTAGTGTGTGACAGAAATAACCGGAAAAACTGGTGAAGCATGTACCACGATGGCTGAGCCCTTGCGTAGACCATCGAAACAACACGTCACAAGAAGGGGAATGAAGTGAACAAGTCTGAACTGATCGAGACAATTGCTGAATCTGCGGATATCCCGAAAGCAGCTGCTGGTCGCGCGCTGGATGCGGTTGTAGAGTCCATCACCAGTGCATTGAAGAGTGGCGACCAGGTTGCCCTGGTTGGATTTGGAACCTTTGGGGTCAAGGAGCGTGCTGCACGTACCGGCCGTAATCCTCAGACTGGCCAGCCGATCCAGATTGCTGCTGCCAAAATCCCCAGCTTTAAAGCGGGCAAGGCTTTGAAGGACGCAGTTAATTAAGATCACTGATGCTCACCCTGTAACGCGAATGGTGATGCCTGTTGGGCTCTGTTCCGTTACAAGTGCAAACTTTCCGTGTGCAGGGTTGAGATGAAAAAGGCGTATCCATGGATACGCCTTTTTATTATTATTCACTACTTTTCATCCTATGACTTGCACAGTAGGCCTTGGCCGGTGATGCCCTCAAAGTCTGAAGCAGGGATTGACCGGTTGACTATCAGATTGTTGCATTCATACAGAATTCGATTCACAGGACGTTGTTGAGGTTTCTATGCTGCAAAACATGAGGGATAAGGCTCAGGGCTGGATCGCCAAGGCGATTATTGCCTTTATTGCCTTTACCTTTGCTATCTTCGGTCTGGAGTCGCTGGCTCCGAATCCAAATAACCCTGAAGTCGCCGAAGTGAATGGTCAGGAAATCACCCAGCAGCAATTGATGCAGGCGGTTGATCAGCAGCGTCGATTACTGATGCAGCAGCTGGGCGGTAACTTTGATCCCTCCATGTTCAATGAGCAGATGCTGCAACAGGCGGCACTGGAAGGTTTGATCCAGAAGGAAGTGGTCCGCCAGTATGCCGACCGGGTAGGGATGTCCATTTCTGTCCAGAGCGTGGATCAGTTGATCCGTTCTACGCCGGAATTTCAGGTGGATGGCCAGTTTGACGCCAACCGCTTCCAGCAGCTGGTGCGCTCTCTGGGGATGACGCCGCTGCAATTTCGTCAATATCTCCGCGAAGAACTACTGGCGTCTCATATCCGCGCCAGTATTGCTGGTTCTGAATTTGCTACGCCGTACGAAGTACAGATGCTGACGGATATACAGCAGCAGACCCGTGATATTGCCTGGCTGACGCTAGATGTCGCTGCAGCACGTGATGCTGTCAAGGTTGATGAAGAAACCATTGCGTCTTATTATCAGGATCATCAGGCTGAATATATGACACCTGAGCAGGTCAGTCTGGAGTATGTCGTTCTGGATCGCGCCAAATTGGCGGAGCAGATTGAGGTCAGTGATGCAGATATTCAGGTGCGCTATGAAGCGCGTGTGGCTGATCGAAAAGAGAAGGCTGACAATGCCGTCACTGCTTCCATGATTTTGCTTGAGTCCAGCGATGCCCGCGACGAGAAAGCAACCCTGGCCCTCGCAGACGAACTCAAGCAGCGTATGAATAAGGGCGAAGACTTTGCAGCACTGGCCCGCGAATATTCCGAAGAGCCTGATTCTGCTGCCAAGGGCGGCGACTTGGGTGCTGTTGAAACTGGATTCCTGGGGGCCGCTTTCGATGAAGCCCTGGCTGCACTGGCTAAGGGCGAAGTTTCCCAGCCCGTATTAACCGATTTTGGTGTGGTGTTGATCAAGCGCACTGCAGGTGCTGAGATTGATATCCCTACGTTGGCAGCTATGCGGAATGAGCTCGTCAGAGAGCTTAAGGAAAGCGCTGTCGATCCGTTATTTGTTGAAAAATCCCAGAAGCTGGCAGATATCAGCTTTGAAGCCGCGGACCTTCAGCAGCCTGCGGAAGAGTTGGGTCTCGATGTGCAATCAACCGACCTGTTTGGCCGTAGCGGCGGCGAAGATATTGCTGAAAATCGTGCGGTTATCGATGCGGCCTTCAGTGATGATGTGCTGAATCTGCAGGCGAATAGTGAGCCTTTGGATATAGGGCCTGGTAGAGTCGCGGTTGTTCGTATCAAGGAGCACAAGCAGCCCGAGGTGAAACCTTTGTCAGTGGTGCGTGATGCTATCGTTGCGCAAATCCAGAAGGAGCAGGCAGACCAGCAGCTTAACGACAAGGCAGATGCTATCTTGACAGCCCTTAACGCAGGTGACGCTGGCGATGCCGTTGCCAAGGACAATGCGGTAGAGTGGCAGATCAAAGAAACTGCCAGACGAGCAGAAGAGGATATGCCTCAGCAGCTACTGATGGATGCGTTTAAATTGCCACATCCGCAAGGTGATGTGCCCAGTTACGGTAAAACAACCCTGCCCAATGGTAATGTGGTTGTCGTTGCGGTGAATAAGGTAGTGCAGGGATCGGAGGCTGTTGAGTCTGAGCAAGTCCATACAATTGGCAACATTCTCTCCATGCGTATGGGAGAAGCGCTGTTTGGTGAGTATCAGCAGGATCTGAAAAATACTGCGGATATCAAGCGCTTTGCTCAGGATTCAGAAAGCTAAGCGTTCAGCTAAGAAAAAGGGTGCTCTTTCGAAATAATTAAAACTAAAGTACTCAAAAAGGCATCCTCATAAAATCCGACATATTCTTGTGCAATCCGTTCCCTGCTGGTTAACAACTATGTCTACATCTGTCATTA
>MUIA01000042.1 GCA_002084115.1 Oceanospirillales bacterium LUC14_002_19_P2
TGGGGTTGCCGACATGTCTGATCCTTCAGAAGTTTTGATCTATACAAATCAATCGTCTTCTAAAGGCTATTTCTGTTGCAATCCCTCACTTTTCATCCGCCAACCTGTAAAAGCACCTGTTTTTGCCAACCTGCAGCTTCTATAGCAACCACTTTCAAGCCCGCCGCCTTGAGTGCATGACGAAAGCCCGTCACCCGCTCAAAGGAACTGGTATCCCCCGGCCGTCCCGCCAATATGGCCACCTGATCGCCCTTCGAAAGACGACTAACCAGCAACTCCGCCACTTCTTTTGCCGCCGCCCGGTTATCCGGGCCAACCCACGGAATAACCAGTTGTTTGTTGCCCATCAACCGGGTATCCAGACGACTGCCGATATTGACGACACATACACCCTGCTTCCTGGCCTGAAGCAGTTCCGGCAATAACGCCTGATCATCGGCGGGCGCCAGAACAATACCCGACACGTGACCTGCCAGTAATTGCCGTAAGAAAGCGCGCTGCACGGCGACATCCCCTTCCTGCAGGGCACCACCGGCATTGAGACGAAAAGGTGGCTGGCCAGACTGCTGATACGTTCTCGCCGTATTTTCCACGGATTGGTAAAACTGGCCATCCAGACCATGCAAAACCAGCCCTATCACCGGTTGCGGTTCGGCGTTTTTCCCTGCGGATGGCTGCCCATGATCGACAGCTATGGCTTCAGCGCTGCAATAAAGAGATATAGCCAGCGTGTACCTGCTGATGAACCTCATCACTTTCTCACACCAGGCTTGCTCAGGAGCTTACAGTGTAGCCTGCAAATCAACAGACAAGCCGCTAACACGCGTTGACTGTCGTATTAAACCGTTGGAAGTCATGCCCCTGAACACGTGTTTTCTAAACTTCCGCTGCCTTTTGTCCGTATAGTGTATTATCCCGCTACTGATACAATGCCCACACCATGATCATTGCCGACCTGAATAAATGAGCCACAAACGCCCGAACACTGACAATTACCTGGATATTTTCCTGAACGACCGCCCACTCATGGACGTCCGTGCACCGGTGGAATTCAGCAAAGGTGCGTTTGCCCATTCAACCAACCTGCCACTGATTAATGATCGGGAACGGGAACAGGTTGGCATCCGCTACAAACACGAAGGACAGGCCGCCGCCATTGCCCTGGGCAATGAACTGGTATGTGGCAAGGAACGTGATGCACGAATAGAAGGTTGGATGCAGCATGTCCAGACCAATCCGGAGGGCTACCTCTATTGTTTCCGTGGCGGACTGCGCTCACATACCGTGCAGGCCTGGCTTCGGGAACAGGGTATCGACTATCCGTTGGTCACGGACGGTTACAAAGCACTGCGCCGATTCCTGATTGATGAAATGGAAGAATCTATCAAACAGTGTCGTTTTTTCATCCTGAGCGGCAAAACCGGCACGGGTAAAACACGACTACTGACAACCCTTCCTGGCCATGTCGACCTGGAAGGCATAGCCAACCACCGGGGCTCCAGCTTCGGACGCCGCATTGGCGGCCAGCCCAACCAGATTGATTTTGAAAACGCCCTCTCTGTCGCGCTGCTGAAAGAACGGCATTTCAGAACGGGCACGGTCATTCTGGAAGATGAAAGCAAGCTGATTGGCCGTTGCAGCCTTAGCCAGGAATTCCGGGAAAAGATGCAGCTCGCTCCCATTCTGCTTCTGGAAGAAGACCTTGAGTACCGCGTGCAGATCACCCTTGAGGAGTACGTGGAAGAAAACCTCAAAGAGAATATCGCGGCCTATGGGGAAGAAGGTTTTGAGCGTTATGCCGAAGCACTTCTGGCCAGCCTGGACAGGATTCGCAAGCGTCTGGGTGGCGCCCGGCACCAGAAGCTGCGTGCAATTATGGAACAGGCACTGACAGAACAACGCAACGGCTCCATTGAACGTCACAGGGAGTGGATTCGCACGCTGCTGGCAGACTATTACGACCCGATGTACGAGTACCAGCTAGGTAACAAACAAGGTGAAGTCGTACTGAAAGGCGATCGTAATACCATTCGTGAGTGGGTGGCAGAAAATCTGCCCCAGCAAAGCGCAGCCGCATAAGCGACGAAAGGCGTACTGCGCTACTCACGCAGTACGCCTCAACAAAACACGTTCAGATCACCATCATCCGATCTACATGGCCAACTTCATGGCCAGCAGCCCTCCCAGCGTAAACGCAATACCAAGTACTTTCACCGTATGCAGCGTTTCATTGAAAAACAACCGACCAATGATTGCGGTTGCAATAATGCCAAGGCCACCCCAGACCGCATAAGCAACACTGAGATCAATATGGCGTATGGCCAGGGCCAGGAAACCGAACGCGGCAATCTGAACCACCATCACCACCACTGCCAGTAGCTTGTAACGGAAGCCGTCAGACAGTTTGGTCATGACATTACCCAGCACATCACATGCTGAGGCTGCCACAACCAGCATCAAGGCAATAACAGGCACATTATTCATTATGCTGCCCCCTCCATGCGCATGGATGACGTAGTCACGTCTCTGGAATGTGTATCCAATGAACTGCTGTTGTCGTCAGACTTTTCCGCCAGCTTTTCCCCAAGATTCATCAGCACCAGTCCGGTTAACAGGCAGCCGATGGCCACCAGCTTCCAGGTCGAGAAGGTTTCGTGGAAGAACAGCCAGGAGATCCCACTGATCAACAGCAGCCCAACCCCTTCCCACATGGTATAGGCCAGTACCAGGGGGATTTTTCGCACCGCCTGTGCCAAACAGTAATAAGACAGAGAAATAAGAACCGCCATGGCGCCATAACCCAGCCAGGGATTCTGTTCAGCCGCGAGTTTCATAAACGAAGTGCTGGCCACTTCGGTCACAATCGCCGCCAGCAGGATAAGCCAGTAATACATGATGACACCTGCGTCACACAGTAGTTAATTGTTTTGAACGAATAAGAGAAACGGCAGGTAAGCCTGCAAGGCTTATCCACCCGGTGAGCAGGTGGTGAGCTAAAGTTCTGAGCGCCAGTAGCGTTCAGCTTTGTGAAAGGCGAGAAGACTGTACATCGAATACTACTCAATCAGTGAATGGGTAATCCCACTGACTGCAGAGCCTAACCGTTGCGGTCAAACACTGCAATGGCGGGGAATACGGTAAAAACACCCGCCATGCTTGCCATGAAAAATCAGCGTCGTTTACCCACCTGCAGGATAGCCGGCGGCTTTGCCCACAGCACCCGGTATTTGCCTGTACGTTGTGAAACCTCAATTTCCTGGTTGACGTCCAGGTTTTCAATCACGGTTTCCTGCAAATCACGGTTAGGCCAGCGAATCACGATTTTGTCTACCGCTGTATGGTCAGCCAGGCCAAAATGCAGCACCAAGGAGTTCGTTGCCCCAAACTGCCCGCCAGACTGCACCTCCTTCACCTGCAGCATATCATCGGCATAGAGCGTGACTCTCGCGCCAACTGCCATTGCATTGGTATCCGGCAGTTCCGCCTTGAGCTTTATTCTCAGCCAGTGATTGTCATTACCCTTGTTACGCAATAATAAGCTGGGCCAGAGATCCCCCGGAGCCGCCCCGCCGTTGTTGGTCGCCACATCCAGAAAGCCATCATGGTTAAAATCGGTAAAGGCGGAGCCATGGCCTTTGCCAAACAGTGACAACATCTCAAACGGGGTAATGTTGGTGAAAGTATCGTCACCATTGTTTTCATAAAACAGGAAAGGCTCAGCCTGCTGCATATAGGGACCACCAGCGCCAAACAGCAAATCTTCATAACCGTCATTATTCCAGTCGCCATGATTCGAGCCCATCATGCCTAGCGGAATAAATCGGGAGGATCCAGCAATATTGATAAATGTGCCGTCACCGTTATTTTTGAAGATCGTTGTGGCTGAACGCCATTCACGCTTAGAATACCCTTCATCTGCCAGCAGATTGCTACATGTGCAGATAGGGCCAAATCCCCACTTCTCATCAGATGACACAACGTACTGCCCGGCAAACAGATCCATATGACCGTCATTGTTATAGTCGAACATAAAGGACATATAACCCTTCTGCCCTAACTGCTCACCCAAACCGGCCTCTTCACTGACATCAGTAAAGGTACCATCCTGATTATTACGATAAAGCCACTTCGCATCCCAACCCTGGGCCCAGATATCAGGCCAACCATCATTGTTATAATCCCCGAAACTGATGCCTACAGTTGCTTTTGTTCTGAGACCGGCTCGTGCTGTTGTGTTTTCATACGTACCATCGCCGCGATTCCGATAAAGGCGATTGGGTCCCCAGTTATCAGCAATAACAATGTCCAGATAACCATCGAGATCGTAATCTGACCAGGCCACCACCATTCCGGAACCTTCGTTATGAGCGAGTCCTGACGATTCAGTAATATCCTTAAAGGTCAGATTACCCATATTCTTGAGTACCTGGGTCGGGCCGGGGCCATCGTAGTTGCAACAATGCCTGAACAGATCCGGTCGCCCATCGTTATCCATATCACCCGCACTGAAAATGATCGGGCTGCCAAGATTGGCCACAAGGTCTTCTGCCGGTATCTTACGAAAGGCTTTTCCCTTCAGGTTCTTATAAACTTGGGGCGGCATGTATTTGCGCTCCCAGACCAGCTCATCCCAGTTGTCGTTATCCAGATCAATGAATGAGATGGACCCATTACCTCCCCAGCGATCAATACCCATCGCCTCGGTAACATCTTCAAACGGAAATGACTCCCAATCCCGGTAGGGAAACAAGGTGCGAATAGAGGATTTTTCGAAAATACCGGAATCGGGTTCATCCAGAAAACGCCGTCCCTGCAATCCCAGCTCAATCAACATGACATGCCAGCGGGTATCCAACACTGAATCGGTCAATAACCGGTTGGCACGTACGCCATAGGGATACGCCTCCCGGTATTGTCCCAGCCGGAAATAGGCCTGACTGATAGCAAAAATAATTGAGCCGTTCTGTTCTGCTACCGGGTTGTACTGACCTGATGGTCCAAACAGTGCCAACACCTCATTGAACTCCCCAAGATACATCAGCAACCAGGCATGATTCTCCAGAGCCTTGACCTGATCGTTGTCGGGCAACTGCTCAATGTACGTTACAATTTTCTTCTGCAGGACATCGCGCCGTGCATAGTAGTCTGCCTCATGCATGAAGCAGACAATACCGGGAAAAGGTTCGTCACGGATGACAATGTTGCTGATGATGTTACGGATATAATGCTCATCCGCTTTATCAGCCTCAGCACTGGACGCCTTACAGTTATTGTAAATTTCCGTCGGGAAAAAATTCTGTGATTTCGGTGTTCTGGGTAAATCTGCCGTATTCACAGTGGCAACAGCACCTATCAGAAAAGGGTCATCCCAATCGTTATGCCTGACAGCAGGCGCAACAATGGTTTCCGACGGACTGACAAAGCCATCACCAGGCACCGCTGCACTCTCACGCTGTTCCTCAGCATGATCATGATTTTCATGTGCTTTTGCCTGGGGTAACACATAAACCAAAGCCAGCAGAAAACCAGCAAAGATCAGAAGGTAACGGCGACCGGTTACCAGATAATCATCCATGAACACACCTTATCCTTGGAGCATTGGGTATCAATGTTATTAACTCAAGTTAAGCAGTAACGAATAACCTTAGCTGCTCGAATGATGCCCGCAGAGCGGTCATGTAAATCTTCGCCCTGAGCTGAAAATGATTGACCTTCAGTTTCAGGGAGAGGGTTTCCAACCTGAAAGCTGAG
>MUIA01000283.1 GCA_002084115.1 Oceanospirillales bacterium LUC14_002_19_P2
AATGGATGATGCGTCAGGGGCAACAAAGTGTCGCCCGGATTGAGAGCGCTGTGTCTCTGGCTCAGTGTTTGTTGGCTTATCAACAATCCCGGAGAAAAAATCGAATTGTGGAGTTCGGCAGAGCTCAATTTTTTGCTTTGTTGTCATTGGTCGTTACGGGCTATCTGCAGATGTGTGTATATTACCCGTTGATACTGGTTTCGCGACAGCCTCTTAAAGGTCTCGAGATCCATTGCCCCTTGCTGCTCTTCCATATGCAACTGAAGCTCATGCTCACGCTCATCCAACAACGATTCCACATGCAGCTGTTCGCTGTCGCCTACTGTCATCTCAATGGTAGGATCTGATTTCAGGCTGTTCAGTTCGGCAATAATGGGTTTAATCACAGCCTTTTAATTTTTGAACCAGTCTGTGGACCAGATTCTCCGAATGTTCCAGCCCAGTCCTGTCAATACCTCCTGGCGCAGACGGTCACGGTCGCGCGCACTCTTGGCAGAATGATAAGTCGCACCGTCACACTCGATTCCCATAAGATAACGGCCTGGCTTGCCAGGGTCGCGCACAGCGATATCCAGGAAGTAACCGGCAACCCCCAGTTGTGGCTGGCACTGGAAGCCATACTCGTTCAGTGCATTAATGACGGAAATTTCAAAGTCACTATCAGGGCCTTTGCCTGTTGCTTCTTTGGCATGTGGTAAATGTCCGGATTCGGCGTAGGCGAGGAAGTCACGCAGGGCATGAATACTCTTCTTGCTGCCTTCATGCACCAGAACATCGCTAGCCCCCATAGAGGAGAAAACATGCATACGTTTCTTGGAACGGGTAAACAGTACGTTAAGGCGTCGCCAGCCTGAAGCCCTGTTTATTGGGCCGAAACGTTGGGGAACCTTTCCTCCTACTTCAACAGGGCCATAGGTGAACGAAATGAAAATAACATCACGTTCATCACCCTGGACATTTTCCAGATTCTTAATAAACAGTGGTTCCAGAGTTTCCATATTCTTTTCATAGGCACTCTGGAAACGGGGATTCCCTTTGAGCCGGGCTTCAATGGCCCGCTCAATCTGTTCGCTCTGTTTGGCGTTCATCGCCACCACACCAAGGCTCTCGTTAGGACGGTTGATCATATGATCCTCAACCGCCTCAGCGACGATCAGGGCCTCTTCACGGTTTCCACCATTGCCAAACTTGCCTTTCACCCGTGAGAACTTCACACCAAACTCACTAGATTCCGCAGCTGGCGATGGAAAAACAATCAGATCACTGTTATAGAAAGCATGGTTGGAGAAGGCTATCAGGCTTTCATGGCGGGATCAGTAATGCCAGCGCAATCTGCGCATATCAAAGAGAACCGAAGCGGCCTCAAGTATACTTTCAGATTCTTCAACACCGGTCAGGTCGTCATCATCCTCATCAGCCACTGCTTTATCGAAGAAACTTGTAGGAGGCAGCTGTTTAGGGTCACCAACAACAACCAGCTGTGTACCTCGGGCAATAGCACCCAGGGCATCCTCAGGTTTCATCTGTGAGGCCTCATCCATCACCACCAGATCAAAATGGATAGATCCAGGCTGGAGATACTGGGCGACCGACATCGGTCCCATCATAAAACAGGGATTCAGGGCCACAAGCGCATCACCGGCACGGGCGGCCAGCTGACGGATAGGAATATGTCGGGTTTTTTTGCCAACTTCAGCAGCAATCAGGCCAAGATCAGAACGCTCACTGGCTTTGCCACCAGAACGCCCTTTTGGAACAGGGTTCTGACATATGATGCTGGCTATCTTTTGTCGCTGAAGTTTTTTCAGCTTGTGGTCATACTTGGCAAACTGCTTCTGCAACTCTTCGTGAGTCATGCCGGTAAAACTGGCCAGGGATGGTTCAGAACGAATAATCTCCCGGGACAGCATTTCATTTACCGTCAGTAGATAGGCATCCTGCAATTGGTCAACTGGCAGAAGTTGACGTTCCACAGACCTTATCAGGCGTCCAAACCCATCCTGGGAACAACTCTCCCTGTAGCGAATGTAATCACACCAGTTAGATAGCCACACGCCATGATCAAGAGCGAACCGATTATGGCTGATCATTTCGCTGATAATATCGCCGGAGACTGCCTTCCATTCATGGATATCCAGATTGGTCAGGCCAGTGAAGGCTTCTAGTCGTAAACGCTGGGAATTAAGCTTGTCGTCCAATTCCTGCCCAAGTTTTACAAGCCGACGGACACTGTCAGGCTGCTTGAGAATCTCCACTGCACTGGATAACCCTGGAGTATCAAGCGTTCCATTTACATGCCTGGCCCACTTGCAGGTTCTCAAAGCCCGGCCATGGTTCTCTGATGCTTCCAGGCCGGGGCCAACAGCCAACTGGAGTACACCATCAAACAAACGGCTGTCAATATCGGAAGCACTGAATGCCTGGCAGCGCTCCTGCAGAGCATGAGCCCGTTCAACGATTTGCTGAACTTGTCGAAGGTCAATGTCATTAACCTTCAGCAACTCCTCATAGCAGCCCAGAGATGTTTGTAGCAGCTTCTCCAGCCTGGCCATAGGACTCTTGTCGCCGATAAGTAGTTCACTCTGATCATTGAAGCCCGGAGCCTGGGGAAAGCATCCGGCAATGTCATCATAGGTTTTCAGCAGACTGTCCAGCTTCTCTGCTATACCCTGTTCTACCAGGTGGGCAACCCCTCTGGCAGTCGCAGCAGACATTTGCAGCAGTGCTTCACCAATACGCACGTTGGCTCCGAAGCCGATGCCAAACTTGCTTCGTATTGCCCTATACCATTCCCTCAGGTCAATTAGTGGCTGAATATCCGTACTGTCGCCCCTGAAGTTGTCGCCAAGAACTCTCCAGTAGTTGGTATTAGAGACCAGTGTCTTTTTCTGCTGACTGTAATCCGTAAGGATAACGAGTTGCTCGACAAAATCTATCTTCTGCTTGGGATCTTTCAAAAGAGAGAGCAATTGTTTGCGGGAATTTCGCCACTCTCCTTGAAACCATTTAAACAGTCCACTGGACTTGTAGGTTTGCACAAGATCGCTAAGTACCTGATGCTCCGGTAAGCCATCGAGCTTGAATATTGGATCAACCATATTGGCTGTATTCTGAAGCGCCTGCAATTCCTTATTCAGAGCAGGAAGGAACTCGTTCAGTTCATCATTATCAAACAGATCATCCCTCAGACGGAGTGTGCTTGCCGGGAGTTTGTAAGTGATTGAAATAATGAACTGCAGATTGCTGAGGCCACTACGGGAGCAGTTAAAGTCATCCCCCAGCTGCTGCCCGATTTCGGTTATCAGCTCGGAGATACCGTTCAGCTTCGCAACAAAACCGGTTACGGATTTCTGGTAGCGCATCAACTCATGCAATGAGAGGCTTGGCGTAGTAGCAAGGGAGCCGTGCCTGGCCTGTGTGATCCTGACAAGTTCTGCTGTCAGCGGTTTCAGTCTGTTCAGCCGGCCCAGATCCCCGAGAAAATCATCTCTTACCTGCCGGCCAAGCTGCTCATAAATAAGCAGGATATTCTTGTATTCCGAGAGGTAGTCTTCGGTTAGAGTCAGATCCTTCCCCTTGAGGTTTGGTACACTCTCGAGAAATTCATCACCACGTAGTTCAGGCAGGCTTCGGATATCACGGGAAAGCCCCTCCGCTTCCCCAACCGCCGTATATCCCGGTATCCCTAAATGCTGGTTAATGGCCTGAAGTGCATCTTCAAGCTCCTCAAGAGCCTCCTGCCAACCTTGCAGGGCACTGGTAACCTTGGCTGTATCAAAATGCTGCAGGTTGGTGTCATTAACGCCATACCATGGATGGTTCTGAATGGTTCCATCCTCTTTCAGCTGCGCAGCAACCTTTTTGTAAACAGAGATAAAGCTGGTGACAGTATCCCGGACCTTGTCAACGAAGTATGGCGTTAGCTGTGAGGTTTCGTATTTCTCAGGAAGGAGGTTGTCTGCAGTTACGGTGACACTTTGCTGGAAACGCACACTGGCACTGAGAATCTCATGGATAGTTCGGCCGGTATCCTTCCATTGTTTATTTATGGCTTCAGCATGGGCCTGCAGCTGATCCTTCAGCTCTTCATAGCGACGAATAGTGTTATCAAGATCAACGGGGTTAGGGTGTTTGCCAGAATTTTCGATACGTATTTTCAGGTCTTCGAGAACCTTACTCTTCTGGGATTTGTGGCTGTGTAGCTCAAGGCAGAAATTCCCCAGCCCGGCATTATCCAGCCTGCGGCGTACAACCTCGAGGGCAGCCAGCTTTTCTGCAACAAACAGAACCTTTTTCCCCTGCATCAGTGCCGCGGCAATAAGATTGGTGATGGTCTGTGATTTGCCTGATCCGGGAGGCCCTTCAATAACAAGGTTTTTACCCTCAATCGCATCAATCAGTGCACTGTGCTGGGAGCTGTCTGCATCATCAATCAGGGGAAAGTGAGCATGTATATCCTGTATGGCATCAATTGTGAGCTCACCCAAAAAACTGCTGCTACCGGCCCCCGGCTGGTCCACACCTTGAAAAAAACGCTTTACCAGTTCATTGCTGGCTATGCTCGCACCGGGCCATCTCTGCGGGTCAAGATCCAGAAACATCAGGAGCTTACTGAAGTTAAACAGGGACAATGTGATGTAACGCTTGATATTCCAGCTGGGATGGCTGTGCAGGATATCCTTTACTTTCCGGAAATAATTTTCGGGTGTATCATCCACTTCAAGGTCTGGCAACGCCATGCCAAAATCAATCCGAAGTTTTTCCTTTAGGGAGAGGTTGCTGATGATCTCTTCGCCGCTGGCTTTCAGGCGGTATTCATAAGTACCGAGTTGCTTATTAAGTTTTCCCTTTTACGGGTCAAGTGCAAAGGGCAGCGCGACCTGGTGACCATGACCGGCAGTACACCCACGGTCACCCCGGGCGAGTTTGTTGAGACGGCCGGTATCTGGATCAATGATCCAAAGCATGGGGTGCAGTTCAAGGTGCAGCACATCAAGACCGTGACGCCGACTACGCTGGAAGGGATTGAGAAGTACCTGGGTTCCGGCATGGTGAAGGGGATTGGTCCTCATTTTGCCAAGCGGCTGGTCAAGGCATTCGGTGAGGATGTGTTCGATATCATCGAAGCCACGCCGGACCGCTTGATGGAACTGGAAGGTATCGGTAAAAAACGACGGGAGAAGATTACCTTCGCCTGATCAGAACAGAAGGTGGTCAGGGAGATCATGGTGTTTCTCCAATCCCATGGTGTGGGTACAGCCCGTGCGGTACGCATCTATAAAACCTACGGGGATCAGGCGGTGGCCAGGGTACAGGAAAACCCGTACCGGCTGGCGCTGGATATTCACGGTATCGGGTTTAAAACTGCCGATCAGCTGGCCATGCAGCTGGGCATTGACCGGGTCTCCCTGATCCGCGCCCAGGCCGGTGTCCGCCATGTGTTGCAGGAGTATTCCGGCGAAGGTCACTGCGCCCAGGGGTACCAGCCGTTGGTCGAGGCTTCGGTCAAGCTGCTGGAGATTCCGGAAGCCACCATCAAGCAGGCCATCCAGGTGGAAATGGATGAAGAACGCCTGACACCCGAGACTATCAATAATGAGCCCTGCCTGTTCCTTACCCCGTTATACCAATCGTATTTTCTAAGTCCTAAGCCTGATGCCAGCTATCCTTAGGCATCATCAACGAATTCTCTTTGAAACGATGTCTCGCCGACCACAGTTACCCGAAGGTTTTGAGAATATT